>NZ_JASJXG010000021.1:0-83936 GCF_035018765.1 Variovorax sp. RTB1 | reverse complement strand
CCGGGGCTCGGGCTGTAGCTGCCGCCCAGGCGTTCTTCGATCTCCTTGATCAGCTCGTAGCCGTGGCTCGGCTTGTCAGCGATGAGTTGCAGCAGCACGAAGCGCAGGCCGCCATGGCCGAAGACTCGGCCACTACCGCCTCGGCCACCACCACCGCCCATGCCTCGCGAGCCGTCGCCATGGTCGTGTCGATGGCCAGGGCCGCCGCGTCCGCCGTCGGAACCGTCACCGTGTTCGGCGCGGCGTGTGCATCGCTCGAATGATCTGAAATGTTGCATGTCGATCTTTCTTGTGTGTATCTAAAACACAAAAGATATATCTAAATTAAAGACAAGTCAAGTCACGCGGGAGGTCGAGCATCGACGAATTGGCGCCGTGCTGGAGGTTGTGGGGCGCCGGGCGCTGACGCGCAAGCGTGCAGCTCAGCGGTGCGGCAACGGCTGCATGAGGTTGGCTGGATTGGCCGTGCCCATTGCTGCCACGGTCGGCGCGGGTGCCGCCGGGCCTTGTGCGACCGCTGAAGCGGACGGCCCACCCATGTCCTGCATGCGCAGCTTGGGAAGCGATTCCGGATACTCGCGCTGCACGAAGTCGATGAGCCCTTCGCGGATGCGGCAGCGCAGATCGAACGCCAGCGGCGCGGTGGCCGCAGTGGCAAGGATGCGCAACTGCATCGTGCGCTCGGTGGCGTCGATCACCTGAAGCACGAACACGCGACCATCCCACTCCGGCGCCGCTCGCACGATGCGCTCCATCTCCGCGCGCAGCGGCGCCAGCGGCATCGTGTAGTCGACGTAGATGAAGGTCGAACCCAGCAACTGCGCGCTCTGTCGCGTCCAGTTCTGGAACGGCTTCTCAATGAAATAGCTGAGCGGCAGGATGAGGCGGCGTTCGTCCCACAGCTTCATCACGACGAAGGTTCCCGTGATCTCCTCGACCTTGCCCCACTCACCCTCGGCGATGAGCACATCGTCGATGCGTATCGGCTGCGCCAAGGCGATCTGCAGGCCGGCGATCAGGTTGCTCAGCACCGGCTTGGCAGCAAGACCGGCCACGATGCCGATAACGCCGGCAGAGGCGAGCAGGCTGGCACCGACCTGCCGCGCACCCGGAAACGTCATGAGGATGAGCGCCGCCCCGGCCACCAGAACCATCGTGCTGGCGGTGCGTGCCAGCACCTTGGCCTGCGTGTGGATGCGGCGCGCCTGCAGGTTGTCGTCGACGTCTTGAGGATGCTTGGCGAGCAGGCCTTCGGTGAAGCCGTTGATGCACCGCACGGCCAGCCAGGTGCATGACGCGATGAGCAGCAATCCGTTGAGGTGCCGCACGCTGTCGATGTAGCGAAGGTCGTCGAGCGCGGCCTGCCACACCATCTGTAGCGCCACGAGCGGCAGAACCCACCGCGCCGCCGTGCGTGCCTTCGAGATCGTCGAATGCAGAACGACCGCATGACGCGTCAGGCGCAGCAACAGCATGCCGCCCACGCGGTAGACGAGCAGGCCCGATGCGCTGGCGATCAGCGCCGCGATCCACGTGCCGAACCACGGGTGGCCAAGCAATGCATGCAACTCCATCAAGCTTCCTTCGGCAACAGTCCAGCCATCGTTTCGGCCTCCGCTTCGGCCTGCAAGATGCGCGCCGCGTCGTCGTGCAGCTGCAGTGCCAGGCCGCTTGCGAGATCGAGTCGGCGCAGCAGCCAGGGACTGATGTCGTTGTCGAAAGGGTCGGGCAGCGGGATCGGGCCAACCACCCGTGTGCGCGGTGCAGACGTAGTCTCTGCGGGTGCCTCGCCAGACTGTGCGGCCTCCACCGCCTTGGCAGCTTTGGCAGACGCGTCGGCCGGGTTGCCGATCGCCGACTGGATCTGCTCGGCCGCACGTGCCAGCGGCGCCTCGATTTCAGCGGGCGTCAGCCGGTCGCGCCGCAACACCAGCATCGACTTGACCGCGCTGAGCTGGGCCAGCAACTGGTAGCTGTGGGCCTGCAGGCGCTCTAGCGGCTCGATGGGCGGCCGCACTGCGCGTGGTTCGGACAGCGATCGCTGGGTGGCTTGTACCAGCGCGGAGAGGCTGTCGAACGCCTCCTTGCGCGCCAGTCGCCACTCGAGCTCGGGGCTGGTGTCGACGGCCTGCAGTTGCCCGAGGCCGAGTGCCAGCCGGGCATGGCGCGCTTGCGCCAGCAGCGTGCGCGCCACCAGAGCGGGGATTTGGCTGCGCTCCCACGACGGCAGAACGTAGCAGAAGCCCCACGCCACGGCCGCACCGATCAAGGTGTCGGCAATGCGTTCGACGAGCGCGAAGGTCGGGGCGGCGCCGGCGTACAGCTGGTGTGCCTGCACCAGACCGAGCACGGTGGCTGCGACGGCCGTGATCAGGTAACGCCGTACCGCAAAGCCGTGCGCCACAGCCTGCGCGCAGGTCACCGAAAGCAGCAGCACCAACGCGGACGGATGGGTGGACAACAAGCCGACAGCGAGCACGCATCCCAGCATCGTTCCGGCCACGCGCGCATTGCGCCGCTCCAGCGTTTGCGAGAGGCTGCCGCGCAGCACGACGACGATGGTCAGCAAAATCCAGTAGTCGTGCGAGCCCCACGGCAGCAACACCGCGATGCTGTAGCCAGCGGCAATCGCCAGTGCCGCGCGGATGGCGTGGCGCAGCGGCGGTGCGTCCCAGTTGAAGAGCGTGAGGAAAGGGCGCCACGACCACGCCGTCGGGCTCACGAACATTTGCCAGTTGGCGCGCACCACGGCCAGGTCGGGCTCGCGCTCGCCGCGTGCCAGTGCGGTGAGTCGCATCACTTCATCGTTGAGGTGGCCGATGCGGCTCGCCAGTCCGCGCGCCAACACGGCCGTGTTGGGTGCGGCCAGGCCGTCGGGCCGGCCCGTGTAGGTTGGAATGGCGATGGCCGAAAGGGTGGGCCGGCGGTCTTGTCCCGCTTGGGGTTTGCGGCCGAGCAGCAGTGAATCTGCCAGACGCGTGACGTCGATCGCAATCAATTCGAGCACCGCGCGCATCTCGCCGAGCGAGCCTGCATGGTCGGAGTGCGTGCGCAATACGTCGAGGTCGAGTTCGCTGGCCAACAGGTGGTCGCGCATCTCCAGCACGATCACCAGCATGCCGGCGAGCCGTTGCCGGCGCGGCGTGCGCGGCGACTCGAGCACGATGTCCCGCGCCGCCTGAATCTGATCGGCGAGGGCGGCCTGCTGCGTCAGTAACTGGCCGAGCATCGGCGCCGGCGAATCGCGCACGTCGTCGGTTTCGTCTTTGGCACTGAACTGGCGCGCCTCGGTGCGCATCAGGTTCGCCAGCGCCAACAGCACGTCGGCTATGAGTTGCACGCGGTAGCGGGCGTTGAGCGCCAGGTTGGCCAAGGTGGCGTAGATGACGTACAGCCCGGCACCCATGCCGAAGTGCAGCGTGCGTTCGAGTGCCTCGTGCAGATCGGTCGGCGGCGGCGTGGCCATCGAAAAAATCATCGCCAGCATGATCGCGATGGCAATCGGAATGCCGCGCTTGCCCCATGCCATCAGCGTGAAAGACAAGAAAGTGGCGGGGACCAGCACCAGCCCGAGTTGCAGCGGCGCGGTGTGCAACCACTGGACGACGAAGAAAAGCGGCATGCTGATCAGCGGCGCCGGCAGCATCTGGAAAAACTTGCCGCGGCGTGGCGCAGCGAGGTCGGGCGGCGAAGCGACGATGACGCCCACCGACGCGGCAGCGCCTGCGACGGTTCCCAACCAGAGATGCAGACCGCCTGAAATAAGCAGCAGCCCGAAGGCCACCGACAGCCCGTTGGCGACGTAGTGGCTCAGGGCGATGCGCAACGCGGCGCGGGTTCGGCGCGCGGCGGCCCCGGCCGAGCTCAGCGTCTGCATCACTTGCCCGTGGAATCGGCCGGGTCGTTAAAAGGCGCTGCTGCGACGTCGCGCTTGATGCGTGTGAGCTTGCGCGGAACAGGCGCGACGGCTGCGGGCTCGACCGAGACGCCATCGCTGCCGGAGCTTTCGAAATCGGCGACGGTAGAGCGTGCGTACAAGTCGACCGATTCGTCCACATCCGGGTTGGCCGCGGCGGACACGGCGCGCACGCGGTCGCTGGCGCGCATCTTGTCGTCCACGCCTGCGAACTTCGAATACTTGGAGAGCAACGGCACGAGTTGACCGTAGATGCGGGGCGCAGCGGCCAGGCATTCGCGCTGATCGAGAAATTCAGGCTCGCCGGTGAGATTGCCGACCAGGCCACCGGCCTCGGTGACCAGCAAGGATCCCGCAGCAACGTCCCACGGACTGAGGCCGGTTTCGAAAAAACCATCGGTGAAACCGGCGGCCACGTAGGCGAGGTCGAGCGCTGCAGCGCCGGGGCGGCGCAAGCCGGCCGTGCGCGGCATCAGGTCAGCCATGATCGCGAGGTACTGCTTGAAGTTGTCCCCGGTGCGAAACGGAAAGCCGGTGGAAAGCAGGCATTCGTTGAGCCGCGTGCGCTTGGAAACGCGCAGGCGGCGGTCGTTCATGTAGGCGCCGCGACCCTTGGTGGCGGTAAACAGATCGTTCCGGCTCGGGTCGTAGATGCAGGCCTGCTCGACCTTGCCGCGCACTGCCAACGCGATCGACACGCAGTACACGGGGAAACCGTGGATGAAGTTGGTGGTGCCGTCCAGCGGATCGATGATCCAGATGAATTCCGAGTCTTTGGCGCCGTATTCGGAGCCCGATTCTTCGGCCAGGATGCCGTGCCCCGGGTATGCGGCGAGCAGTGTCTCGATGATCACTTTTTCGCTTGCATGGTCGACTTCGGTGACGAAGTCGTTGACCTGCTTTTGCGAAATGCGCACGGCCTCCACATCGAGCGCCGCGCGGTTGATGATGGCGCCGGCGGCGCGTGCGGCCTTGACGGCCACGTTGAGCATGGGATGCAGGTTGGGGGACGACATTGGATTGTGAGAAGAACGGCGACACCGCGCGATGCGGCTCCGCAGGATGCAGCCCGGCGATGCGGGCAGCGAGAATCAGGGCATTTTACCCGGCCGCGGTCGGCCCGTTACCCCTCGTTTTTCGTCCTCCCATGCGCACCCGCTTCATCCTGATACAGACCAGCCATGCCGGCAATGTGGGCGCTGCCGCTCGCGCCATGAAGACCATGGGCTTCACTGACCTCGTGCTTGTCGCTCCACGCTGGCCCAACGTGCTGCGGCGCGAGGAGACGATTCAACGCGCCAGCGGCGCGCTCGACGTGCTGGACAACGCGCGCATCGTGGAAACGCTCGACGAGGCGCTAGACGGCGTGACGCATTTGTGTGCGACTGCGATGGTGCCGCGTGATTTCGGACCGCCGACGCGCACGCCGCGCGAGCATCTCGGGGTGCTCGATACATCTGCAGTCGACGGTTGCGTGGCCTTCTTGTTCGGTTCCGAACGCTTCGGTATGCGCAACGAAGACGTGTATCGCTGCAACGTTGCGCTCAGCATTCCGACCGACCCGAACTTCGGTTCGCTCAACCTCGGCGCTGCGATCCAGGTGATTGCGTACGAGTGGCGATTGGCGCTGGGTGGCTACGAAGTGAAAGACGCCGTGTCGTCATCGCCGGCGGCAGATGCACAGGCCGTCGCCGGCATGCTGGACCACTGGGAACGTTCGCTGGTCGACATCGGATTTCTCGATCCTGCAGCGCCGAAGAAGCTGATGCCGCGGTTGCAGCAGCTTTTCAATCGGGCGCAGCCGACGCCCGAAGAGATTCACATCCTGCGCGGCATCGCGAAGGCGATGGTCGAACCCAAGCCCAAGCGCTGATCAGGCGCGTGTCCGAATGGCCGTTTTGGGTCGGAACGCCTTGCACACCGAGTCGTCGGTTTCCAGATACGGACCGCCGATGAGGTCGATGCAATAGGGCACCGCCGCGAAGATGCCGGGAACGGCCTGCGAACCATCGGCGTTTTTCAAGCCTTCGAGCGTCTCGGCGATGGCTTTGGGCTGGCCGGGCAAATTCAGGATCAGGCTCTTGTCGCGAATCACGGCGACTTGCCGCGACAGGATGGCAGTGGGCACGAAGCGCAGGCTGATCTGCCGCATCTGCTCGCCGAAGCCTGGCATTTCCTTGTGCGCCACGGCAAGCGTCGCATCAGGCGTGACGTCGCGCAGGGCAGGGCCGGTGCCACCGGTGGTCAGCACCAGCGTGCAGCCGGCGTCGACGAGCTCGATCAGCGTGGCGCTGATCCGCTCGGCTTCATCGGGAATCAGGCGCGGCTCGAAGGCGATCGGGTTTTTGAGCGCACGCGTCAGCCACTCCTCGAGTGCCGGCAAGCCTTTGTCTTCGTAAACGCCGCTCGATGCGCGATCGCTCACGGAGACGATGCCGATGCGCACCGGTTCGGGCGTCGGCGGCAGCGCTGCGCTCATGCGTCGTCCTCGAGCTCCTGTGCGGCAGCCGCAGCAGCATGGTCGCCACTGCCATGCACCGCCAATTGCTGGCGCACCAGCTGGAACACATCGCGATAGGCCTTGCTCTGGCGCGGCGCCTCGCCTGCGGGGCCGACCTTCATGTCCTTGCGGGCTTGCCTCACGAGCGCGCGCAGTTGCTGCGCATCGGTGCCGGCGTGCGTCTCGATCCAGCCGCCGAGCGCGTCGTCGTCGGCGATCAGGCGATCACGCCAACGCTCGGCTTCGTGCAGCGCGGCGGTCTCGGCGGCAGGCGTGCTGTTCTGCTCTGCCAGCGCGTAGCGCACGGCGTCGAGCGTGGGCTCGTCGAGCTTGCGCATCAGCTTGCCGATGAACTGCATCTGCCGGCGTTTGCCCTCGAAGTTGGTGATGCGCTTGGCTTCCAGCACGGCGTCCGACAGCTTTTCGCCAAGGGGCAATGCTTCGAACAGGCTGGCGCGCAGCGTGAGCAAATCTTCGCCGAGCTTTTGCAGCTCGGTGCTTTCACGCTTGAGGTCGGTTCGGCTCGCTTCGTCGGTGCCTTTGAGCTCACGTTTGAGCTCCAGATCGAGCTCGCTGCCTTCAGCAACGAACTCGCCACGGACGTAGTAGCCTTTTTTGGGTTTGCGGGACATGGGTTAAATCTTTGACCGCACCATCGGAAACAGGGGGCAGAAGTATCATAGCCAACACATGAAGACATCCCGCTTGCAACCGGCCTCGCGCCCCGACTCCGGCTTCGCCTACACCCGCCCTTTCTTTGAAAACTTGGTCGACACGGCTTTGGCGCATGCCAAAAAGCTCGGCGCGACCGACGCCGGTGCCGAGGCGTCCGAAGGCTGCGGCCTGAGCGTCTCGGTGCGCAAGGGCGAGCTCGAAAACGTCGAGCGCAACCGCGACAAGTCGCTCGGCATCACGGTCTACGTCGGGCACCGGCGCGGCAATGCGAGCACGTCCGACTTCTCCGAAGCGGCTATCGCGCGGACGGTGCAGGCGGCTTACGACATCGCCAGCTTTACTGCCGAAGACCCGGTGAGCGGACTGCCGGACGAAGACGACATCGTCAAGGAGCAGCCGGAACTCGACCTGTTCTTCCCGTGGGCTGTCACCAGCGAAGAGGCGGCCAAGCTGGCGCTCGAATGCGAAGAAGCCGCGCTCTCGACCGACAAGCGCATCACCAACAGTGAAGGCGCTGGCGTTTCGGCCCAGCAGAGTCATTTTTTCAGCGCGCATACGCATGGCTTCAGAGGTGGTTACGCCAGCTCGCGGCACTCGATTTCGGTGGCGCCGATCGCGGGCAAGGGCAACGACATGCAGCGCGATGCGTGGTACAGCTCGATGCGTTCCGCCGACGAACTCGCGAGCCCTCAATTGGTTGGCCGCTATGCCGCCGAACGTGCGCTGAGCCGCCTCAAGTCGCGCAAGATCAAGACGACGCAATGCGCTGTGCTGTTCGAGTCGCCATTGGCCGCGGGCCTGCTCGGCGGGCTGGTGCAGGCCACCAGTGGCGGCGCGTTGTATCGCAAGAGCACCTTTTTGCTCGATTCGCTCGGCAAGCCGGTGCTGCCGAAGCACATGGACCTGGTCGAAGACCCTCACTTGAAGCGTGGCAAGGGAAGCTCGCCGTTCGACGACGAAGGCGTGACGACCAGAGCGCGGAAGGTGGTCGATGCGGGCCGGCTCGAAGGCTACTTCTTGTCGACCTACTCGGCTCGCAAACTGGGCATGAAGACCACCGGCAACGCGGGCGGCTCGCACAACCTGACATTGACTTCGCGCTTGACCAAGCCGGGCGACGACCTCGACGAGATGCTGCGCAAGCTCGGCACCGGGCTCTTCGTTATCGAACTGATGGGCCAAGGAGTTAACTACGTGACGGGCGACTACTCGCGCGGTGCCAGCGGCTTCTGGGTCGAGAAGGGCAAGATCGCTTTCCCGGTGGAAGAGATCACGATCGCCGGCAACCTGAAAGATATGTTGATGGGCATTCAGGCGGTGGGTGCCGATGCCTATAACTACGGCGCCAAGACTACTGGCTCGATCCTTGTCAACAAGATGAAGGTGGCGGGGAGCTAACTGGCAAGCGCTTCGCGCACCCGTTCGATCACGCGGACGTATGGCGACGTAAACGGCGGCGTAAAGCCGTCGATCGGTGCGTCCTTCGCCAGCCACTGGAAGCAGAAGACAAGGCCTTCTTCTTCTGGGCTGCCGACGGCGATATGGTCGAAGCACTCCGGCAGCGGTTCGATCTGTCGCATCAGATAAAGATGCCAGAGTTGCTGGTGTTCGTGCGTGTTGCCCTCGATGCCGACATTGCAGTGCCGATCCATCGTGCCAAGCTCTTGCAGCGCACCGGAATAAGCGATGCCCGATTCTTCGAGCAGTTCTCTACGCACTGCGTCTTGAGGCGACTCTCCCGGTTCCACCGTGCCCTTGGGCAACTGCATACCGCCATCGCCCGGATGCAAAAAGACCAGCAAGCGGTTTTGCGCATCCACAAGGCATGCGCAGGCCTTGTGGATGACCGTCATGCTGCGCCGGAAAGGGCGGCCTTGACCGCAGCGGACACCTGACCCATGTCGGCCTTGCCGGCGAGCCGCGTCTTGACGGTGCCCATCACCTTGCCCATGTCGCCGGGCCCCGAGGCACCGAGTTCGACGACGATGGCCTTGACCTCGACCGCGACTTCTTCGGCGCTCATTCGCTTCGGCAAGTAGGCCTCGAGCACCTTGATCTCGGAGGCTTCCTTGTCGGCCAGATCCTGCCGCCCACCTTCAGTGAAAGCGGTGACCGAATCCTTGCGCTGCTTGACCAGCTTGTCGACGATGGCAATCACCATGACGTCGTCGAGTTCGATGCGCTCGTCGACTTCTTTTTGCTTCAAAGCGGCGAGCAGCAGGCGGATGGTGCCCAGGCGCTCGGCGTCCTTTGCGCGCATGGCGGTCTTCATGTCTTCGGTGATTTGTTCTTTAAGGCTCATGGTCATCTCCTGGCGAAGGTCGTTGAAAGGTGTTTAAAGGCCTCGAAAAGGCCGTCGGAAAAGACAAAAGCCGCGGCAGGTTTCCCTGGCGCGGCTTGGTTTCGCCGGCGAGCGGCCAGCGAATGCAGTGCTTAGAACAGCTTCTTGGGAAGCTGCATGCTGCGAACGCGCTTGTAGTGGCGCTTGACGGCTGCAGCCTTCTTGCGCTTGCGCTCTGCGGTCGGCTTTTCGTAGAACTCGCGGGCACGCAGGTCGGTCAGCAGGCCGAGCTTTTCGATGGTGCGCTTGAAGCGGCGCAGTGCGACGTCGAAGGGCTCGTTTTCTTTAACGCGGATAGTGGTCATTTAAAAGGTTTGTTGAATTTGGCTCAGGGAAGATCAGGCCCCGGGCCGGGTTCCTCAACTCGAAAATCTTTGTGGCCGTTGAGGGGAGGCCGAAAGTTAGCCCGCAATTATAGCGTGAGCTTTGCCTGGCGGCCATGCTGCAAAATTCCTCGATGAAGCTTTGACCAAAACTCCCCAGGATTGCCTGGGGAGGGCGCGTCAAATCGGTTGCGGAGATGGTCGTCATCGCGCTGCTGGCGCCTTTACTGGCCTATCTGGCGATTCATCACGGTAACTTTGCGACAGTCGACGCCATCGTCTACGACCAGGCACTCAAGGCGCGACCAATTACACCCGGTGGTGATGTCGTCATCGTCGCCATCGATGATGCGAGCCTGGCCACGCTGGGCCGCTGGCCTTGGTCGCGCGCTGTACATGCGTCGTTTCTGGAAAAGATTGCCGCCGGTAACCCGCAGGCCGTACTGATGGATGTCTTTATGACAGAGCCATCCGCCGACCCGGCCGACGATGTCGCGCTGGTCGGCGCCATGCACAAAGTGCCGGTGTACCTGCCCCTGCTCTTCAGCTTGGGCTACGACGCAAACGGGGGCGCCGCCCCATCAGCAAGCCCAATGTTCGCAAGGCCGATTGCCGCGCTCGCGGAAGCATCCGCGGGTCTGGGTCACGTCGACGTCGGTGCCGACACCGACGGCTTGGTCAGGCGGCTCTTTCTGCAGGAGGGACCCGCTGCGGGAGTGCAGCCTTATCTCGTAGGCTTGTTGCCGGGGGTGCCCAAAGCCGACGGTACATCGCTGTCGGCGCTGGACCCCAAAAGCAAGAGCAGCGGCTGGCAGTTGCGTGGCCCCTTGGTGCTCTCATTTGCCGGTGCTGCCGGCAGTTATCGGACCCTCTCGTACATCGACGTGGTCAACGGCAAAGTCCCTCAAGACTTCTGGCGCGGCAAGACGGTGTTCGTGGGCGCGTCGGCCGCAGGGTTAGGCGACCAGATGCCTGTGCCGAACGCAGGTGCTGCCGGTGCAATGCCCGGCGTGGAAATCCACGCCAATGCTTTCGACACGCTCAGACAGGGCGCAAGTCCGTTGTTGCTCGACGATGCGCCGGCACCGTGGCGATGGGCTTGGATTTCGTTGCCCTGCTGGGCGCTTCTTGCGTGGCTCGGGCGATCGCGGCACAGCACGTTGCTGCTGCTGGGCAGTGCCGGTGCCGTCGTCATCTTGTGTGTGAGTGCGTTCGCCGCAGGCCGTCTGTGGCTTCCGCCGGTGGCGCCGCTGCTGGCTTTGTTCGCCGCCTACCTGCTATGGACATGGCGTGAATCGGCGGGGCTCTGGCGCTACTTCGAGCAGCGGCTCCGGCAGGTCGATCGCGCATCGGCGCTGTCGCTTGAATTGATTGCAGCAGGCGATATCCGCAGCGCTGACGCGCCGACCGCGTTGCTGCGGAGCGCCGAGGCGCTGGACAACATCATGGTGCGCTTGCGTACGCTCGAAGGGCTGCTGCGAAACACCGTCGCCCGTCTGGACGTCGCCGTGCTCGTGTGCCGCGTCGATGGCGACATCGTCCTTGCCAACCATGCTGCGAGGTCGCTGTTGGGTCTGGGCACCAATGCGTTGGGCTCCGACGCCGCGCTCGTGGGACGAAAGCTGCTGTCTGTCATCGCCGGGCATTCAGTGCCGCTGGGCGGCGGCTGGATGACACGCCCGGACATGACGCAGCCGACGGAGACGCTCAGCGGTGCCGTGATGATGACGCCTGCTGGCAGGGTGTTCCGGCTCGACATCGTGACGGTCGACATCGCGCAGCCGAGCGGCGCAGAGGGCTGGTTGGCGGTGCTGCACGAGTTGACCGAAGAGTATCGCCGTCGCGAACAGCATGACCAGTGGCTCGGCTTTCTGTCGCACGATTTGCGCAGCCCGCAGACCACCATCCTCAGCATGCTCACGCTGGAAGAAGCGCGTTGTGCCATCGACGTTGATATAGACCCGAGCGCACCCGCGCTGCGCAGCCGAATCCGCGCCGAAGCCGAGCGCACGATTCGACTGGCCGACGACCTCATCGACCTCACCACCGCACAGTCGGGCCGCTACCGGTATTCCCCTGTCGAATTGGGCAACCTGTTGCTCGACGCGATGGATCAGGTCTATGCGCAGGCGCAACTGCGCGGCGTCATGCTGACGGAGCGGTTTCGGGAAGGGCAATGCTTCGTGCTGGCAGACGGGAGCCTGCTGACGCGTGCCGTGGTCAACCTGCTCGGCAACGCGATCCGGCACAGCCGGCAGGGCCAGTCGGTCACGATGTGCCTGGAGTTCGACGCCGACAAGCGCGAGGCTGTGTGTACCGTGGTGGACGAGGGCGACGGGATGGACGAAAGCCAACGTCGATCGCTTTTTGCGAACGAAGCGCTCGCCTCGCCCAGTGCGGGCGTGCTTCCCGCTGCGCCGGGGATGGTGCGGCGCAGGGGCATCGGCTTGCTGATCGTGCAGGCGGTGATACGGCAGCATCGCGGCTGGTTGGAGGTCGACAGTGCACCGGGCCTCGGCAGCACGTTCTGGTTCGGCCTGCCGATTGCCGATACCGCGGACATTGCCGTCGACGTCGACGACGAGGAGGAAGACCATCGAGATGGGCAAGATCAGAAGAAAAAAAAGGTCGACATCGCCTGACCGGCAACGTCAACCTTATCTTCGGACAGTCTCGCTCAGTCCGGTTTTTCTTCTTTCAAGGCGTAGCCTTGACCATACATCGCTGACAGCACGTAGGGGTTGCCAGGCCCGAGCTGCAGTTTCGTGCGGAGGCGGGCAATGTGAGTGTCCAGCGAGCGCGAAGCCGTGCTGCTGCCGTCGCCCCAGATCTGCCGATAGAGGTCTTCTCTGCTGACTACCTGGTTCATGTGTTGGAACAGGAACCACGCCAACTTGTAAAGCTTTCCGGGTAGAGGAATGAACTGACAATCCAGCAGCATTCCGCCGGACGTTTCACGAAAAACATAGCGCCCGAAAACCCGTTGCGGCGCTTCGCCCGATGTGCTCGATATTGCAGCCGGTGTGCGCTCGGTCTGCACGGGGGCCCTGCCGACCTTCTTCTCGCGTGCCGCCGGCGCCCACTCGGAAAGCGTGACGTTGTTCAGTTGAACGTCGGCTGCTTGTTCGTCGATCGCAGCATTCTCATGCTGCCACGCGACCAGCCGTGGCACGCGGTCGGCTGGTCGCGTCTGCAGCCATTGAACCAGCGTGGGCACTTCGAGATCGGTGCCCGGGCCTGTCAACAGCACCGAGTCGATCTTCGGCCCGGCGGCCAGTGCTTGCTGCAGCAACAACCCGCTTGCGAATACCTGGGGCTCACACCCCGGTATGCGCGTGAGCGAGCGCGCGATCAGCCGATTCAGCCCGTTCGGTCCGCCGTAGATCGCATAGCGCATTGCTTTCTCCCGCTCGCTTATCGACCTGCTTGCGCGGTCAGGTCGACGGTCACTCGACGGTTCGGTTGCAGGCACTTGGTCAGCGCAGCCGTTGCTTCGGAGCCGGTGCAAACCATCACCGGCTCCGCCTCGCCTCGGCCTTCGGTCGTGATGAGCTTGCCATCCAGCCCGTTTTGAATCAGCAAGGCGCGCACGGTGTCTGCGCGCTTCTTCGACAGCGGCAGGTTGTACGCCGCGGTGCCCAAACGGTCGGCATGACCGATCACTTTAATGCCGACGATGCTGACGAAACCGCTGCGAATTTCATTCGCGAGCCGTTCGATCTTGGCTTTACCTTCAGGCAGCAAATCCTTCATGTCCGAGCGATCGAACCGGAACAGGCCGTCGGCACCGATCGACACGCGATGCGTTTCGATAGCGCCGGGACCAGGTCGTGCCACGACGACTTCCAGCGTAATTTCCGGGTTGGCCACTACGGGGAAGTAGGGCTTGGCGACGACGTTGCATGGACCTGCCGATCCGCCTTCAATCTCGCGACCGTTGAGCGAGCTGGCCAGGTAGGTCGGTACGGCGAAGTAGGACTCTGGTCCGTATTCGCCTGGCATGTAGCGCCTGCCGTACTGGTCGGCCCAGGCACACCCGCCATCTTCAGGCGTCTGCACCCACATGGCCGCTTGCAGCGTCGGCAAGATGCTTGGCGCAGCAGGCAGTGGCCGCGGAATACGCAGCGATGTCGGGGGAAACTCGAAGGCCGCGCCAGGCGTTGCAGGAGGTGCCGGCGGCGCGACGGCGAGCACCTGCTTGTAACGGACGTGGGGTGCGCTGCCGATGCCGGTGCCCGGCACGTAGCTCCTACCACCGGTGTCCGCCTGATAGCTCTGGTTCCATTGCTCGAAGGGTTGCGCTTCGGACAGCGTCACGCCGTTGGCCTGCAGGCCATTGAAGGCGACCTGGGTCGGCACCTGCGTGTAGCCTGCCGGCACTGCGCCGCCTGCGACTGCATAGATCGCCACGTTGCCGCTATTCGCATGGATGTTCAGGCCCGGCACGTTGTTGATGAACTGACCAGTGCCTGCAGCCCTGCCAGCCGTTTCGTCCGCGACGAGCGTCACGTTGCCATTGGCTGCCGTGATGCTGGTGCCGCCATTGAGCACGACGCTGTTGCCGGCCACGCCGATCAGGTCGCTGCCCGCATACAACGCGCCCGAAGTCGTCAGGTTTCCATTGTTCGTGCTGCCTGCAATCAGCGCCACATCGTTGTTGCCGCGAATGTAGCCAGCGTTGATGCTCGCCGTGCTGTCGATGGTCACGTCGTTGGCATCTTTCACCGAGTAGACACCGCTGCTCGTGGTGTTCAACAGCGTCACGTTCGAGCCCTTGGTCGTGTCGAAGCCGGATGCCGTGTTGAGCGTGCTGACCACAGCGACGATCGGGCTGGCTTGCGAGCCAGTCGCATAACCTGTGCCCAACGCTGCGTTGACCGTGGCGTTCATCGCGCCCAGGTTCACTGCGCCACCGGTGTCCGTCAGGTTGTACTGCTGCACACCCGTCGCAGGCGTCGTGATGGCCGCCGGGCCGGTGCGAACCGTCCATCCTCCTGCCACCACATTGCCGGTGTTGTTCACCAGGATCGCGTTGCCGGTCAGTTGCGCCACCGAGTAGCCGGTCGACTTGTTGCCCAGGTTCACGACGACATCCGTCACGCCCAGTGTGGTCAGCTGTGCCAGCACTGCAGGGCTCAGCACCGAGTGCAGATCGAAGTCCTTGCCGCTGCCGTAAGCGGTCACGGTGGCCGTGGTGCCGACGATCGCGAGTGCCGACGAATTGCCGGGCAGGGTGCCGATGACCGAGCCATTGAGCGTGACCAGACCGGCCGCATGAACGATACCGAGCGACGTGTCAATCGGCGCACCGTTCAGCGTGACGTTGCCGTTCGCGTTGAGGGTCGAGCCCGCCGTCATCGCGACGCCGGCGCTTTCGCTGGTGGCGGTGTAGTTGCCACCGGATAGGTTGGTGCCTGCAATATTCAGCGCAGTCCGATTGCGCAGATCGACGACACCGATGGTGGTGTCGCGCATGGTGTCGAACTCGGCATTGGCGGCCGTCAGGGTCGCCGCTGCGTTCTGCTGGATCAGGCCACCGGCGTTGATGCCGAAGTAGCCCGATGCACCGCTCGCGCCGGCCATATCCACCGCGCCGCGGTTCCAGAGCACGGCGTCGCCGGCGCTGGCCTTGGCCGTAAGCGTCAGCACGTTCAGGTTCAGGTCGTTGACGTTGTTGAAACCGGTCGCCGTGTTGTCGATGATGCCGCCACCGATTGCAGTGCCTGCTTGCAGATTGGCCACGTTGCCGATCACCTGTTCCTGACCCGCGCCGCCAAGACCGCTCGCGTTGACGATGCTGCCGCCCACGGCCGTGACGTTCACGGTGCCGGTGGTCTGTGCGTGCGTGCTCTTGGTGCTGTCGGTGCTGAGCGCGTTGAACACCACGTCTTGCGCACCCGTCAGGCTGATCGTGCCGCCGGTGGTGGTGCTGTCGAGATGCTGATCGATCGTCAGGTTGCCCGAGCGTGTTGCCACAGCGATGTTGCCGAAGGCGGGCGCCTTGCTGCCGACCGCCGTACTGCTCACGATGCCGGCACGCGTTAGCGGCGTGGTCGCGTTGTAAACGATGCCCCTAGTGCCGTCGAAAGTGATGTCGTTCACTTCGTTGTTGGTCTGAGGACCACCGACGATGAGCGCGCCGGTGTTGGTAACCGCGAATGTGCCCGTTGGCGTCTGGCCGCCAGCCAGCACGCCGGTGCGCGGTGTGCTGTCCTGCAGGCTGCCCGAAATGACGGCGACGTTGGTGTTGACGTTCACGCCGCCGCCTGCAACGAGCATCAGGTTGCCGGTGCCGGCTGTGCCGATGGTCTGGCTGGCCGTGATCATGTTGCCGGCAATCAACGTCGTCAGCTTGCCGGCGTTGTCGACCGGCACGGGCGCATTGATGTTCAGGTCGCGTGACGCTCCGATGGTCACGTTGCCTTGCGAAGCTAGCGTGCCGTTCGGTTCGACGTTGACGTCACGGTAGCCGAGCACCACGAGGTTGCCAGTGCCGGTCGAGACCTTGATTGCGCCATCGCGCACCAGGGCGCCGTTGCCGAAAGTCGTCGCTGCCGGGTTTGTGAAGATGTTCAGGTCGGCGGCATCGCCTTGCGCATAGCTCGGGCCTGCGGTCGCGTGGGCCGGTCCCGAGTAGATGCGCAGGTCACCGGTGTTGGTCGACAGCGTGCCCGTGCCGTAGCCGATGTCCCAGCCGTTGCCGCTGGCCGAGTTGTTGCCCGTGCCGGCTGCCAGCTGATTCAAGGTCGTCGGTCCGGTTTGCGTCCCGTTGAGCGTGTAGAACTGGCCCGACAAGTTGAGCGTCGTGTTGGTGCCGGCAACTGGGTTGCCGTAGTAATCGGCAGCCAGTGCGGCATTGACGGGAGTGTCGCCCGCCAGCGCGCCTGCCGTGCCGGTGGTCGCGATGGTCTGGTGCGCCGAGGTCGTGCCCGCACCCAGCGAGGTGTAGTTGGGGACGGTGCTGGCGGCGGCGGTCTGGTACCCGCCGACGACATAGTCCTGGAGCCCTGAACCGGACCACGGCGCGGCATTGATGCCCGCAAGTTGGGTGGGAATCGGCGCGCCCTCCTTGACCAGCACGGGCGTTGCAGTAGGGAGGAACGTGCCGACCGGAATGGGCTGGTACTGCTGCGCCAGCGGAAGTGGTGCGCCTAGTGCGTCGACGTTGCTGTAGTAGTACTGCAGCGCCGCACCGGCCGGCACGGTAAAGCCGCCGAGCGAGGCTTGCGTTGCGGTGCGGATCGGGTTGCCACTGGCCGTCACGGTATCGAAGTCGAAGCTGGGCAACGCGCCGGCCGTGCCGTACGAGACTTGCTGCCCGCGGGTCAGCGTCGTACCGACAGGGATGGCAACCCCGTTCAGGTCGAACAGGCCGGCGGGTGCCACCGTGTTGGCTTCGACCACCAGCACGCTCCGGAACACGGGCGTGATCAGGATCGGACCTGCGCTGCGCAGCGTGACGGCGCCTAGGCCGTCTCCACCGATTTCACCGTACACGCCGGTGTTGGTGTAGATCGAGTTGAGGTCTGCAACAACGGCGGTCGTTGCGCCTGGAGCGAGCGTTTTGCCATATTGCGCGTCTGCGTGGAAAGTGAGGCTGGCGCCGTTGGTGCGCGTCCAGTCGGTTGGCAAATCGATCTCGCCGCGGGCGTTGATCTCGATGTTGCCGGCTCCGGACGGAACTCGATCGAGCACTGTCAGGTTGTCCCTCTCATTGACCACCAACGTTGTTCCGGCCCCTGTAGAAGCGACGGACAAGACATTCGCGTCCATATTGACCGCGCTATCTTTCCCGGCGAGCAAGTAGAGGCTGTTGGGTGAGGTGATGGTGTGGTTGCCGGTTCGGATGCCTCCTCCACCGGCATCGATGCCGCCGTCGCTGTGGCCGAGCATCGTGTTGCCGTTGGTCGTCACGTCATTGAGCAGCACCACGTCATTGGTGGCGCTTGGCCGTTGCCTGATGATGAGTGGGGCGTAGCCCATCGCGGAGTAGGAGGCCGCTTGCACGACATTCAACGATTGCCCGTTCTCCATGAGCACCTCTGTGCCGTTGAAGCCGTTGATGCCGAAAGTCGGTATCGTGGGTGCTGTGGGGTCGGCGTAGCCGAAGGTCACGCCGCCGGCGCCAGTGGAACTCATGGCGCCGCTGTCGACGCCCGTGACCAGAGTGATGCCTGCACCCCCGCCCAGCTGTGGATTGATGCCAACCCGCAATACAGGATTATTTTCGAAAGTGAGCGTGCCCGTGTTGACGTCATTGTTGCCATCGCCGGCACCTGTGGTGTTGTTAACGCCCCCCGCTGACAATTGAACGCTGTATGACGTGATGTCCGAGCGAACCACGATTTTCGAGGCGCTGAGTTGCACCAGGCCGGGGAAGCTGATGTCGAATGCCATCCGGGAAATCGGGGAGTTCGCAGCGGTGGTAAGAGCGCCAAAACCGTGGACACCCATTGCGGCGCCTGCGGCACCGCCAGGGGTAATAGCGCCCAAGTTCAGGTCGGCGCGAGTTCCGCCAGCGCCAACCCCCGAATTGACCCAGATATACCTGCCACCGAGGTCGAGGTTTGCACCGCCGGGGCGGTTAAAAGTTCCTTCGTTATTGCCACTGCCGTCGCGGGTGGCAGTTTGCGTGCTGACCAATGTGGGATTGCCGGGAAAGTTGGGAGAGGCCGGCTGATCACTGAATGCCCCGGCGTTGATGGCAATCCATGCTGCATAGATTCCCGTAAACGCCATCGGAACCGCGACGTTTCGAGCGTTCACGTTGTATACGCCGCCAATGGTCTGGTAAGGCAGGGTGACATCGCGGAAGCCGTCCAAAGTGACATTCCCCAGCATCGTCGCGTCCCCCGGGCGTGTGACGAATGTCAGTCCGCTGGGCAGGTCGACACGTGCATCGATGCCAGCGGAGGTAGCCACGCCGGGCCCGCCTGGGTTGGCGCTGAACGGATTGCCCGCATAGTCGACGCCAGAGTACAAATACAGACTGCCTCCGCCTGTCAGCGTCGTCGTGGCGGGACTGTCGAAGCGCAACAAGCCCGGCTGGCTGGTCCACCCGCTACTGGTATAACTGTTGGCGACCACGCCCCCGGTATCGTATGCCGCCGCCGTCAAATTGAGCTGGGCGCCATCGCTCGACAGACTCTGGTTGACCTGGATATTGCGACCGGTCACGGTGATGCCGCGATTTTCATTGCCAGTCTGGTGGGTCGCGATCGCCTGGCTCAAGGTGACGTCGCGAAAGCCGTTCAAATCGAGTTCGCTGCGCACACCGCCCGCACCCACCAACTGAACAGTGCCCAGCAGATCGTTGCGATTCGCGCCCGCAAGACCTGAGGCGAGGTCAAGTAGGCCGAGGCCTGCGAAGGTCACATTGGGATTGAGGTTAATCAAGCCCTGCTGGTTTTGCCAGCCGTCCGCATTCAGATAGTTGTTGCTGGCGTCATAGTCAGCTGCATGCAGAACGGTTTGGGTGTCGCTGAGGTTGGCGGCCGATACATTGATCGTGCGAGCCTCCACTGCCAAGGCATTGCCAGCCCGGTTTGTGTCGAGGTTCACGGTGTCGAAACCGGCGATATTGACATTGCTGGGATTGCCAGGGACGTTGGTCGACATGGTCAAGTTGGTGCGGTTACCGCCAAGATCCTTGCCCGAGAGAAGAACGACCTGTCCGCTTGAGTTGACGTTGCCGGATCCGCCAAACCGAACCACGCCCGTGCCGTTTTTCCAATTGCTGACGTAGAGATCGCCGATGGAGTTCGAGAGAAAGGAAGTCAACGGATTGACAGCCGCAGCGGCCAATACGATCTGTCCCGCCTGCACGCCACTGTTGACATTGATATCGCGGCCGGCGGCGGCGAGTACCGCTCCAGCCGACACGTTGGCGTTGAAGTTCACATCGCGGTTCGCGAGGAAGAAAACACTGGGAGCGGCAGTGCCGGAATTGGCAATTGCCGCATTCACGTTGATGTCGTGATCGGCCTGCAGATTCAAAGTCGTATTGGCTGTCGAGTTCGCCAAGTCGATTGCATTGGCAATCGTGATGTCACCCACGCCGCCACTGCCGCCGCTGGTCTTGACCGTGACGCTGGCGGTTTGCAATGCAGTCGTCAGCGTGCCGATATTCAGGTTGGAACTGGTGGCCGGGTCATACGGGTTGGCGAAGGCGGTACTGTTCGCCGCATTGCTGATGGTGATGTCACTCGGGTCCAAAAGCAGTGTGCCGGTCTTTGCGCCCTCGCCACCGCGCAGGTCGGCCGTGCCATTGAACGCCAGCGTGCCCTTGCCCGACACTTCGGCGTCACCGCCGTTGCCGGTACCCGCGCCCTTGGCGCTGAGGTCGCCGTTGTAGCGTGTGGTGCCGTCGGCCCACACCACGACGCGGCCGCCGTTGCCTTGTGCCGTCGCGTCGGCGTTGAGCTTGACGCCCTGGTCGACGTAGGTGGCTTGCGCATTCGCGATGTCGCTTTCCTTGCCCTGGAATCCGCCACCGACGCGGATGCTGCCGCCCGCCGTGGTGCCCGATGCGTCGAGCGTCGTGTTGCCGAAGAGGCCGGTGTACGTTCCGGTCACGTCGATCTTGCCGCCCGTACCGTTTGCGTTGGTCGCGGTCAGGCCGGCGTCGTGCAGTTCGACCGTGCCCTGGCCGATGGCCACGATGCGAATCGAACCGTCGGCGTTGTTTTGCACACCCGTGGCGCGAATCGTGCCGCTGGTGTTGATGGCCAGTGCGCCCAGGTTGTTGTTGACCGCGGCCAACTGCACTTGTGCGGCTTGCAACGCGCCGGCACTGGTCAGTTCACCTGCATCGCCGGCATGCGGCGTCACGTTGAATGTGCCGTTCGACAGCGTCACGTCGCTTGCCGCGACGAGGTTGATGGACGAGCCGGCCGTCAGGGCCGAACCTGCCGCCACGGTGAGCTTGGGCGCGATCAGCGTGATCGGGCCGCTGGCGCTTTCGATGCGGCCGAGCACGGTGATCTCACCGCCCTGCGCACCGCTGAAGTTGAGCGCGCCGCCCGCCATGAAGGCGCTGTCGCCGACGTTCTGGGTGCTGGCGACGAAGCCGCCATTCACGTTGACCAGCCCGTTGGCGCCGACGACGATGCCGTTCGGGTTGATCAAAAACACCTTGCCGTTGGCAAGCAGGCTGCCGTCGATCTGCGTCGGTAGGTTGCCGGTCACGCGATTGAGCAAAGCGGCGTTGACGCCCGGTTGGTTGATCTGAACGGTCTGGCCGTTGCCGATGCCGAAACCTTGCCAGTTGATGATCGCGCGGTTGGTGGTCTGGTTGATGGTGGTGAGGTTGCCGCCACCATTGATGGTGGCACCGCCATTGACGACTTGTCCGCCGAAGGGCGCCGCCATGGCACCGCTGCACAGAAGACCGACTGCCAATGCGATCGCGGCGATGCGAACGATGCCGCCACCGCCTTCGGTGCTGCCACTGGCGCCTTTGGTGTGTGAAGTGGCGGTTTCGCTGACGGCGACGAACTGGCCGCGGGCCTTGCTGAAAATGACGCGATGGATGTGCTTGTTCATGATCTTGGTCTCAATAAATTTGGGGGGTGTTCAGAAAGCGACCTGCAAGGAGCCGTTCCACAGCCACTTGCGGTCGTTGTCCATGCCGAAGTGGCGGCGCGCGATGTCGAAGCGCAAGAACGAGTGCTTCGACGTTTCGACGCGGAACCCCACGCCATGCGAGACCAGGTTGAACTGACTGCCCGTCTTGTTCAGGTCGGCGTTGTATTCCCGCGTAGCGTTCCAGCTACGGCCGGCATCGAGGAATGCGAGCGCGTACCAGAAGGCGGTTTGGTTGCCGAGCGTGAAGCTCTGGCGCGGGCTTTGAAGCTCCAGTGAGCCGGTGATGCCGGCGTCGGCGGTCAGCGTGTCGTTGTAGTAGCCGCGTACGCCACCCATGCCGGAGAGCGTCATGCGTTCGCTCGAGATAAGCGGCTTGCGTGCCAGTTGGCCATTGAGGGTGGCGCCTATCGACCAGTCGCCCGGTAATGCGAAGCTGCGGTTGTAGTTGCCGTTCAGGCGCCAGTAGCTCGAGCTCGCATTGGTGCGCGATGCGTCGAAGGTTCGATCGTCATTGCGATCGACCACACCACCAGGCGACAGCGTCAGCCGCGTGTAGATCTGGCTCGCGCCCATGCTGTCTTGCCAGGCACCGCGCCACGCGGCGTAGCCCTGCAGTACCTTGGGTGCGACGTTGGAGACCTGCTCCTGGTTGAAGGCCAACGCGTTGCCGATTCGCTTGTATTCGGCGCCGAACGATGTCTCGCTCGCCATGTTCTTGCCCCAGTCGAGCCAGCCCGGCACAGTGAGTTGCGGCACCAGCCATTCGAGGCTCGCGATCTGGTTGTCGCCATTGGCGCGGAAGGCGCCTTGTTCGAGCAGCACATCGCTCTTCGACAAGTCCAGACGCGCGGTCAGGCGTTGCCTGTTCTCGAGCGGTATCTGGTAAGCCAGACTGTGGTTGTGGAATGCGCTGTAGTTGCCGGCGGTCGTCAGCGTGTAGTCGAACTCATGATCGAATTTGCCGAGAAAGTTGCCGACGTTGACGCCTGCGTGGTAGCGGCCCTGGCCGGTGACGCGCGTGCCGCCGTTGTCGGCGCCGACGAAGTAGCGCACCGGCTTGTCGTCTGCGGTGTTTAGCACCAGGTCGGTGGTGCCCGCTGCGGTGCCGGGCTTGAACTCCGGTACGGCGGTGTAGTGCCAGCTGCTCTGGCTGTTGAGCTGTGCGAGGTCGTCTGCGATGACCTTCAGGTCGACCGGTTGACCGGCTTGCAGGCGAACGCGGCAAGTGAAGTCATTGGCGTCGTGGTGTTTCTGGCCGATCGCCGTCACATTGCCGAGCAGCGCGGGCCGTACGACGACGACAAGAATGCCATCGCTGGTGACTTGTTCCGGGAAGAACACATCGGCGAGGTAGCGGCCTTGCTCGTTGATGAGCTTGACCACTTCGGTTACGACACCTTGCGTGAGCGTGGCGTCGACCGGGCGCCCGATGAAGTCAGTTACACGGGCGCGCAACAAATCCGTTGGCAGGAGTTCCGTGGACACCGCGCTCTTCACGCGGGCGGCAGCTGCCTCGGTCGTTGCAACTTGAACCAACTGGGCACGAAGCGCTTGCACTTCTCCGGCGGATTGCGTCGACATGGTGACCGCTGGCACCGCATCGGCGCTGGGCCGGCACAGAGCGCGTGCAGCTGCGGCAGTTGCCGTCGGTGAGCTCACCTCGGCACGTTCTTGCGTCACGAACAGCAGGCCACGCAGCACGGGTGCCTTGCGCGCAACTTGCGATGCAGCAGACTCGGCCGCTGCTTTCGTTTTGTCGGGGACGGCTTGCGCTTGTGCGCCCCCGGCGCAGGCCGCGGCCAGGCTCAAGGCCAGCAGGGATGAAGTTCCAAAAATATGCATGGTGGTTCTCGCTGAGAGTGGCGCTTGCCACGGTGTGTTGTTCGACGCATTCGTTGTGCGGTGTCGCAGTGTCTGGATGTATCGATCTATCAGCGCGTGAACTAATGCGGCCCCGGTGAGTGCTGGTGAGCAATTTCACAATTGCGACGAACCTCCTCTACACGATCGGTGACTTATCTCCGTTCTGCATTGAGGTGCCGATGCAAAAATGACTTTTATGCGCATTGCCCTTCTCGAAGACGACCCATCCCAGTTGGTTCACCTCGCCACCACACTGGAGATGCAGTTGAGCGAGCGCGGTCTTCCGGTGCGCTGCGTGATGTTCCAGTCCGGTCGTGCATTGCTTGAGGCCACACGCACCGATACCTTCGATCTCATGGTGCTCGACTGGTCCGTGCCAGACCTAGACGGCATGGCGCTGTTGCGGTTGGTGCGGCGTACCGGTGGCCTCACGATGCCCATCCTCATGCTCAGCTCACGCGGGCGCGAGCAGGAGGTGAGTGCGGCATTGGCCGAGGGCGCCGACGACTATGTGGTCAAGCCTTTTCGACCACACGAATTGAGTGCGCGGGTCTATCGACTGCTTGCACCTTTCAGGACCAGCGAAAACGAAGGCCTGCAATGGGGTCGATGGACTTTCAACGTCGGAGCGGCGAGTGTGCAATACGCGGGTGCTGACGAACCGATCGAACTTCGTCCTTCGGAATCGAAACTGGCACTTGCACTGTTTCGACACTCTGGACGCGCGGTATCGCGTGACTATCTTCTCGAAGTCTGCGGACTGGCGGATGATCTTTCCGGGTTGCGCGCACTCGAAACCCGTATCTACCGTCTTCGCCAGAAACTGGCACTCAACCAGAAGAGCGACACGCGAATCCAGGCCGTCTACGGCATTGGCTATAGGCTCGACGTCGACGACTTCGTTGGGACGCCCGCTCTATGAATCGCGGCACCCTGATCGCGCTGCTGATGGCTGTCAGCGCAGCCTCCGCCGTCGCACAATCTTCGGTGTCTGAAAGGGTATCTGCAAAGACAGCAGACAAGCCATCTGCCGGCATCCTTTCGAATGTCGTCGGTTCCGTCGAACTCGTGCACGAAGGTCGCATCGACCGCGTCAATGGCGGCGAGAAGATGCTTCCTGGTGATGTGTTGTCGACCGGCGCCAGTGCCTTCGCCATGCTGCGTTTCGAAGACGGAAGTCGCGCGCTGGTGCCGTCTGACAGTCGGGTGCAACTTCTGGTGTCGCAGCGTCAACATATGCGACTCAAACTCCTTGCAGGTCGCGTCGAGTCGCGCGTGACACCGGTTGCGCAGCGCGCCTACGAGATCGAGACGCGACGTGGTGTGCTCGGCGTACGCGGCACGCATTTCGTGGTTTGCGATGACGGCGACCGTATCACCCTGGATGTGATGCAAGGGGCTGTTTCTGCATTGACCACAGCACCTGCCGCGCAACCCGCGCTAGTGCTTGGCGGCTTTGGTGCAAAGCTCACGGCAGATTTCTCCGCGGAGACGCGGGCCTTGTTGGCGGCGCCCGTTTTTGAAGAACGCGACGGCGTACTCGTCGCGCGAGACACGCGTCGCGTGACTGCGCAGCCGGTATCCAACGCTTCGGCATACCAGCTTCAAGTCGCTAGCGACGATGGCTTCGAGCACTTGCTTTGGGAACTGCAGTCGCTGGCCCCGACGTTCACGTTGCCGCATCTGCCGGCTGGCTTCTATCACCTGCGCATGGCAGCGCTCGATGTCGATGGCTTCGAGGGACTACCAGGGCAAACATTGGCTTTCGTGCCGCGTGACAGCACGTTGACCAGCCGCGTCGATGTCGCAGCCGATGGGCGGCAAGTCCTGGCGTGGGAGCCGCGGCAGGCTGACCGCCGCTATGTGGTCGAGCTGGCACGCGACCCACAATTCAACTCGCTCGTGACGCGTCGTGCGGGAGTGAATGGCAATGGCCTCGTGCTTTCGGACCTGCCGCCCCGTCATTACTGGTGGCGCGTGGCGGAAGAGCAGGGCGGAGTAGCTTCGGCATTGATCGACTGGACAATCAACGAAGTCGATGTCGTTGCGCCGGCAAAACAGCCGCATCGCTCACCGGCCGCAACGGACAAACCCTAAAGCGCGTGGGCGCATGCATGGGCGCTGGCCCACGCCCACTGAAAGTTGTAGCCGCCCAACCAGCCAGTGACGTCGACCACTTCACCGATGAAATAGAGGCCGGGCTGTTTCGACTCCATGGTTTGCGAAGAAAGATCGCGTGTGTCGACGCCGCCTGCAGTGACCTCGGCCTTCTTGTATCCCTCGGTTCCGCTTGGCGTGATTTGCCAGCGTGCGATTCGCTGTGAAAGCTCTGCGATGGCCCGGTCAGGTGCCTCGTTGATCGGCCGTTGCAATGCGGCTTCCTGACCCACCCACGCATCTGCCAGACGCGAGGGCACCAGCGATGCAAGTTCGTTCACCGTGCGACGTTTGGAGCGCAACTTGGCATCGCCGAGTGCTACGGCGATGTCGACGCCCGGCGCGAAGTCGAGCGTGAGTGGCGCGCCCGGCTTCCAGTAGCTCGAAATTTGCAGCACGGCGGGGCCTGATAGCCCGCGGTGCGTGAAGAGCAGATCTTCGAGAAACGCGATGCGTTCTTTCTTGGTGCCGGTTTCGATGCGCACCGGCAATGCCAACCCGGCCAGTTCGGCGTACGGCGCCCACGCTTCGCCGCCAAAGGTCAGGGGCACCAACGAAGGTCGCGGTGTGACGACGCGGAGGCCGAATTGTGTGGCGAGTTGATAGCCGAAGTCGCTCGCGCCGATTTGCGGGATCGACAGTCCACCGGTGGCAACGACCACGCTGGCCGCGTCGATGGGCCCGCGATCCGTCTCGATGCGGTAGCGGTTTGCGTCGATGCCTTCGCTGCCGTCACTGCCTTGGCTGCGTTCGGCGACTTCTTGCACCTTGCAAGGCTGCCAACGCGCAACGCCACCCGCAGCGCATTCAGCCAACAGCATGTCAATGAGCTGCTGCGAGGAGCCGTCGCAAAACAACTGCCCTTTGTGCTTTTCGTGGAATGCAATGCCATGCCGCCGCACGAGATCGATGAACTGCTGCGGCGTATAGCGTGAAAGTGCCGAGCGACAAAAGTTGGGGTTGTCCCCGATGAAGTGACGCTGCGGTGCACGTACGTCGAGATCGCGGTTGGTGAAATTGGCCCTGCCACCACCGGAGATGCGGATCTTTTCTGCCACGCGTTCGCTGTGGTCCAGCAGCAAGACTTTGAGCCCGCGTTGCCCTGCGATGCCGGCACAGAAAAGACCGGCTGCGCCGGCGCCGATGACGACGACGTCGAAGCGCGAGGCGCCCGGCGAACTCGACGCGCTCACCGGGTCGTCGCCCCATCGGCGGTGATCGTCGGCGGCGGGTTGTATTTGAGGTGACCGATGTACCGCAACGGCTTGCTCGACGCCACCGAGGGCACGTCGCCTTCGCGCATATGCAGCAAGTCGGCCGGGCTGACCCAACGCGGGTCTGTCGTCGTGATCGGCAGGCCAGCCTGGTTGTAGGCCTCCAGCACGAACTGCGAACAGAAGAACTGGTCGTTGCGACTGGCGCCGAGCTGAACCGTCGCGAAGCCGCTGACGCAAAAACTGCGCACGGCACCTGGAATCAGTGGAAGCTCACACACCCGACGGTTCAGCACGAAAGGCGCGTCGAGCATCACGCCGACCGTGTTGTAGCGCGTGCCGACCTGCGAATGCGACCAGGCGCGCAGCTTGTCGACGTGCGCACCGGTGACGCCTGGCAGGCGGAAGGCGACGACCATCTGCTCGTCGTCGACCAGCGCGTCGAGGCCGCGCTCTCGTACGCCCGTGCCGACAGCTTCGGCCACGACGCCGTCACCGAGGTACAGCACCGCATGACTCACAGGGGAAAAAGTGCCGAGCCGGATACCGAACGAACTGACCGTGGCAACCGAGGTCAGGAGGATGTCGCCGGGTTGCAGCGCATCCGCCTTGATCAGCTCGCCTCCGTTGCCTGGCGCGATGGCCGAGTTCTGCATGCGCACGCGCAGGCCGGCTTCTTTGGTGGGCAGGTCGATCTGCGACGCGCAGGCGGAAAGGAGAAGAGCGGCTGCACCGACCGCAATCCATCGAGCGGGGCCCATCATCCCTTCCACACGAACGGGAACTTCAGCTGCTTGAAGAAGCCGTTCGGCACGTAGTCGCCCACCACGCCATATTGCTCCGGCCACAGCTTGGTGCTCTTCACGGCGGTACCGAAGAAGTAGTCGAGAAACGCATAGTGCGCCGCGTAGTTCTTGTCGATGGCCTCATCGTCCTGGGCGTGATGCCAGTGATGAAAATTGGGCGTGACGATGAGGTAGCGCAGTGGCCCCAGGCGCACGCTCACGTTGCAATGGTTGAACACCGCCTGGAAGCCGACGATGACGATGTATGCGTCGATCACTTCTTTTGAGAAGCCCAGCACGTAGATCGGTGCCAGCACCAGCGTGCGTGTGATCAACAACTCGAGGATGTGTTGCCGCGAGCCCGCCATCCAGTCCATGCTCTTCACGCTGTGATGCACCGCGTGCAGACGCCATAGCAGCGGCACCTCGTGATAGCTGCGGTGCGTCCAGTACTGGACCAGGTCGGCCACCAGCACGATCAGCAGCACGCCAGCCCAGAAGGGCAGGTTGGCGATCCAGCCGCGAAGGCCGTCGTTGGCAGCCCAGCCGAACAGCTTGTGCACCAGCAGGTTGGTTGCGAGCAGCACGAAGCCAACGATCATATGGTTCACCACGAAGTGGTGAAAGTCGGTCTGCCACTCTTCACGAAAGATCGGCTGGTCCTTGCGATGTGCGAATAACTTCTCGATGAAAATGAAGATCAAGGAGGAGCCGAGCAAATCGAGGATGAACCAGTCGAGCCCGATGTAGGGCGTGTGATCCGGAAAGTTGCTGTCGACCGGCACCTTGTTGCCGCCCAGCAGTGCGGCCGCGACGATCAACAAGAAGGCGCCCGACGACAGCCAGCGCGAGCGATTGAAGATGATGTTCACCAGCGCCATCCCACCTGAGATGACCATCGCCGCCAGCAGGATGAAGCGCATCACGTCGACGTTGTAGCTTTTGCGAAGCTCGGGCGTCGTGAGGTACTGCGGGAAGTGAAAAGCCAGCACGCCCAGAAAGCAAAGGATGCCCAGGCTCAGTGCAACGGTGCCTGTAACAAGGCCCCTGCCGCGCTGCAGTTGCCCGTGGCTTGCGGTGAATTCGTTCAGTTTTTCGAGCATCCCTACCCTCTTGGCATTGTTGTATGAGTGGCCGGGATTTTAGTTGGCCGACTTCTGTCTCGACGCCGGACCGACCCTGCGAACAGCCTAGTTCAGGCGGTCAGGTGCCGAATTTGTCGCGCTCCGGCAAAGCGACTGCCGCCGCTGCGATGCCTTGCAATACATTGCCGACGACGATAACCGACGGGCTCGCGAGGCCGGCGTCGGCGATACCTGTGTGCAGCCCGCTCAACGTCGTCACGATGTGCCGTTGCTGGGGCAAACTGGCGTGCTGAACGACCGCAACGGGCGTCTCGCCCGGCAGGCCTTCGAGCAATTGCCGTTGGATGTGCGCAGCGCCCGCCACGCCCATGTAGATCACCAGCGTGAGGCGCGCGTTGTGCGCCATCGCAGCCAGCGCCCGCCAGTCGGTCGGGTCGTCCGCAGCACCGGCGCCGGTCTTGGCATGGCCGGTGACGAACACCACGCCTTGCGCGTGATCGCGATGGGTCAGCGGCACGCCCAACGACGTCGCAGCTGCGAGGCCGGCGGTGATGCCGTTGACCACCGTGCATTCGATGCCCGCTTCACGGAGGTGCTGGACCTCTTCACCGCCCCGGCCGAAGATGAACGGGTCGCCACCCTTCAGGCGCACGACGGCTTCGCCTTCGCGCACCGCCGTGATCATGAGCTTTTCGATGAAGGCTTGGGGCGTGCTCTTGCAACCGCCGCGTTTGCCGACATGGACGATGCGGGCACCGGGCCGCGCATAGCTCAGGATCGCGTCGTTGACGAGGTCATCGACGAACAACACCGTCGCCGCGTGGATCGCCTTGACCGCTTTCAGCGTGAGCAAATCGGGATCGCCCGGGCCGGCGCCGACCAGGGTGCAACTGCCTCGATACGAATGGGAAAGTGAGTTCATGGGCTGTTCGCCAGTTGTTGAGCCAGTTGCTTGATGTGTTCGACCTGCCGGGCGATTGCCATGGGCAAAGGCAGCGTGCCTGCCAACACACGCCGCGTGTAGTCCGCCGTGGTGTCGATGTCGATCTCCTTCGGCAGACCTTCCACCTCGCTCAGCGTGCCAGCCTGTTGCTCCTGCATTGCGATGCGCTGGCCCCTGATGAAGCCGTCGACCTGCGCAGTGCGGCGCGGATCGGCCACGCTTTCGCCTTCGAGTCCGCGCGACAGCAGGGCGCTCGTGCCGGTCAGCTCGAAGGTCGAGGCCATCGACTGCGCATATTCCGGATGGGTGTAGCTGGCGATCACGATGCACGAGCCCGCTGTCGGCTGCATCAGCTTGACGACGCTGTGTGCCGGGTTGCGCAACCCGACGACGCGACGCACGTCGAGCAGTCGTTTGAGGCCGGTGCTCAGGAGTTCGGTCGGTGCGAATGCAATCTCTCCCTCGCCGATCTTTCCTACGACCGTGATCGGATTCGTGCCCAGCGCCGCAAGCACGTTCGATGTGAGCACGCGTGTCGATTCGGTGGCCGCACCATGCAGCAGCACCGGCAAACCTTCGCGCGCCAGCAGCAGCGCGAGCAGCGGCGTCAGCACCGGTAACTTGCGCGCGCCGTTGTAGCTGGGCAGCACGATGAGCGGCAGGTCGCTCGCGGGGAAAAGATCGAGCCGTGCATGCGTGGCGTCGAGAAAGCCGGCCATCTCGTCCGGCGTCTCGCCTTTGATGCGCATCGCGAGGCAGAAGGCGCCGACTTCGAGGTCGGTCACGGTGCCGTCCAGCACCTGTCCGAACAGATCGGTCGCCTGCTCGCGCGTGAGTGGCTTGGCGCCTCGCGCGCCGCGGCCGATTTCCTTGATGTAGTGGCTGATTCCCATGGGTGCACCCATTGTCCCGCAAGGCTTATGCCGAAACTCGAAGGGGCTTATGCGGTTATTGAGGGACTGAGCGATGGACAGGCTCACGGCACGGCTTCTGCAGTGTCGGGCGTGGTGGCACGCACCATGCGCTTCAGCTCGGGCAGGCATGAGCCGCAGTTGGTGCCGCATTGCAGCGCCCCCTGCAGCGACGCCAGTCGTTCGGCATCGGTGCCCACGCAATGCCGCAGCCTGTCGCCGATGGCAGTTTCGGTCACGCCGAAGCAGCTGCAGACGACTTTGCCACGCGACGCCACTTCGACCGGCGGGGTCGAGCCCGGCCGCAACAACTGGCGACCGAAGGCTTGCGCCGGCAACTGGTCTTGCAGCAATGTCTTGATCCAGGTCTCGGCCCGGGTGTCGCCGCCTAGCAAGAAACCTTCGAGCCTGGCCTCTTCGTCGTTGGTGCCGGTGCGCACCAGACGCACGGTGCGGCGCTGGCCATGGCGGGCGTCGGCGTAGCGCAAGGTGTCGGGGCTCGGCAATGCGAGCAAGTCTTCGATTTGCTCAAGCACCGCATCGGGCGCGGCTTTGAGGTCGGCCGCGCGGAATAGGATGCCGGTGCGCTCGGCCGTACCCGACGTCAACGCACCGCCGGCACCGAACGGCACGCAGCTCGCAAAGGCAAAGCTCGCCATCAGGTCGCGCAGCGCACGTTCGGTCTCTAGCGCGCGATCATCGGGCAGCCAGGCGATCGCGAGCAGTGTCCACGGCAGCTCGGCCTTGGCGATGCGGATGGCCGCGTGCTTGAGTTCAGGCTGCTTCGAGTCGGGGCAATAGGCCGGGCTGGTCAGCGCGTTGATGCCGGCCAATCGCTCACCGGTTGGCGATCGACCGCTAAGGTATTCCTGGCCCCAATGCATCGCCACGAACGACTGGCTCAGACCGACCTCGGCGCTGGCTTGTGCCGGCAACACGAGCGCGCCGCGCCGCGAAGTGAGCTGCACCAGATCACCGTCCTTCAGCTGACGCCGCGCCATGTCTTGCGCGTTCATCTGCACCACGGGTTCCGGCACGTGGCCGAAAAGTCGACCGAGCGTGCCGGTGCGGCTCATGCCATGCCATTGATCGCGCAGCCGCCCGGTGTTCAGCGAGAACGGAAAGCGCGCCTCGCGTTGTTCGGCTACCGGCTTGTAAGGCGTGTCGACGAAGCGCGCCTTGCCGTCGGGCGTCGGATAGATGCCGTCTTCGTACAGCCGCACGCGACCGACCGATCGGCCTTCAGGCAACGGCCATTGCTGCGGCCCTAGCGCATCGAGCATCTTCCAGTCGAGGCCGGTGATGTCGAGGTCGCGACCGCGCGTCGATTCGCGATGCTCGTTCCAGATCGCTTCGGCGCCGGCATCGTCGCCTGCCAGCGAGTGCTGCAGCGGGTAGGGGAACAGCGTGGTGGTGGAGCGCCTGGGCAGCCGCACTTCGAGCCGTTGCGCGAAGTCGACCACCGCCGACCAATCGTGACGCGCTTCGCCGGGCGCCGGCACTGCGACGCGCACGCGAGAGATGCGGCGCTCGCTGTTGGTCACCGTGCCGGTCTTCTCACCCCAGGTGGTCGCAGGCAACAGCAGGTCGGCATAAGCGCAGGTGGCGGTGGTCGCAAAGGCTTCCTGCACGACAACGAACTCGGCGCGTTCGAGCGCACGCCGGACGGTTGCCTGGTCGGGCATCGACTGGGCCGGGTTGGTACAAGAGATCCACAGCGCCTTGATCTCGCCATCGGCTGCGGCCTCGAACATTTCAATGGCGGTCTTGCCGGGCCTGGCGGGCACTTCGTTGCCCTCGCTCAGGCCCCACAGCGCAGTGACTTCAGCCCGGTGTGCTGCGTTAGCAAGATCGCGGTGCCCGCTCAGCAGATTGGCCATGCCGCCGACTTCGCGCCCGCCCATTGCATTGGGTTGTCCGGTCAACGAGAACGGCCCGGCACCGGGCCGGCCGATCTGCGCAGAAGCCAGGTGCAGGTTGATGAGCGTCGCGTTCTTCGCGGTGCCTGAAGACGATTGATTCAGCCCTTGGCAGTACAGGCTGAGGGTCGCGGTCGAGGTCGCGAAGAGGCGCGTCGCTTCGAGCAAGGCGGTCTTGTCGATGCCGCAAATTTGCGCCACCTTGTCGGGCGTGCAGTCGCGCGCGGTGGCCTTGAGCGCGTCGAAGCCGTTGGTGTGCGCAGCGATGTAGTCGGGCTTTGTCCAGCCTTCCCACAACATCAGGTGCAGCATGCCGTGGAACAACATGACGTCGGTGCCCGGCTGGATCGCCAGGTGCAGATCGGCGATCTCGCAGGTGTCGGTACGGCGCGGATCGACCACGACGATCTTCATCGCCGGGTTGGCGCGCTTGGCATCCTCGATGCGGCGGAACAGGATGGGATGCGCCCATGCCGTGTTGCTGCCGACGATGAACAAACACTGCGCGTCGTTGAAGTCGTCGTAGCAGGCGGGCGGCGCATCGGAGCCGAGCGTCTGTTTGTACCCGGCCACCGCGCTGCTCATGCAAAGGCGCGAGTTGGTGTCGATGTTGTTGGTGCCGATCAGGCCCTTGGCCAGCTTGTTGAAGACGTAGTAGTCCTCGGTCAGCAACTGGCCCGAGACATAGAAGCCCACCGCATCGGAACCCTGGTCGCGAATGACCTGGGCGAACTTGTCGGCTGCGGTGTCGAGCGCCGCCTCCCAGGTGATCGGTGTTGCAGCTTGCCCGCGCACGAGGCGTTGCATCGGCTGCAACAACCGGGTCTGGCGCGTCACTTCCGCTGTCGCAGTAAGGTGCAATGTCGAGCCCTTGGTGCACAGCCGGCCGAAGTTGGCGGGGTGGTCCGGATCGCCACGCACACCCGTGACCTGCGCGCCATCGGACTCGATGATCACGCCGCAGCCGACGCCGCAGTAGGGGCAGGTTGACCTTGTTTCTTTCATTCCTGGCTCTTGCCGCCTCTTTGCGTGTCGAGGCAACATTCAAGCGCTGTGCGGCGTCTGAACATCGAACGTCCCGTCACCGATAGCGCCGGCCGTTGCGGCCCCCGGGCCCGCACGCGGCGCAGTCAAATCCAGCGCATGCGTCGCCAACTCTTGCGCATCGAGCATCACCTGCCCGCCTTCGACCTTGCACGCGAATTTCGGCACGCATCCTTCGTCGGGCTGACGCGCACAGCCATTGTCCAGGCCGATCGTCCAGTTATGCAGTGGACACGCCACGCTGGTGCCGAACACTATGCCTTGCGACAGCGGACCGCCCTTGTGCGGACAGCGGTCGAGCAGCGCGAAGACCTCGTCCTGGCTGTTGCGAAAGACCGCGACCGCCACACCGACCGGCCGCACCACGCGACGCGATCCCAGCACAGGAATCTCGTCGACGCGGCAGATGAATTTCCATTCGCTCATGGGTTGCTCTCCTTCGGTGCGTCGGACATCAAGCGGGCTGCGCGACAGGTGCCGCAGCGCTCGCCGGCGGCGCCGTATCCGCCCCGGCGACCGGCACGAACTGCCGCACGTCGACCGCCGCCCGGCTCGACTCGAACCACGGATCGGGCTCGCCATCGAGCGCGAACTGAAGCTTTTCCCAGAGCGCCTTGCGACCGGCGACGTCTTCGAGAATCCGCTTTTTCACGCGGTCGAGCCCGACGCGGCTGATGTAGTGCACCGTGCGCTCCAGGTACCAGCCTTCCTCGCGATAGAGCTGCAGGAAGGCGCCGGTGAACTCCATCACTTCTTCGCTCGTCTTGACCTTGACCAGGAAGTGCGCGACCTCGGTCTTGATGCCGCCGTTGCCGCCGACATAGATCTCCCAGCCCGAGTCGACGCCGATCACGCCGACGTCCTTGATGCCGGCTTCGGCGCAGTTGCGCGGGCAGCCGCTCACCGCGATCTTGACCTTGTGCGGTGAATACATTGCCCACAGCGCGTGCTCGATGTCCTTGCCCATCTGCGTCGAGTCCTGCGTGCCGAAGCGGCACCATTCACTGCCCACGCAGGTCTTCACCGTGCGCAGCGATTTCGCATAGGCAAAGCCGCTCGGCATGCCGATGTCTTTCCACACGCCGGCCAGGTCTTCTTTCTTTACGCCGAGCAGATCGATGCGCTGGCCGCCCGTGACCTTGACCGTCGGGATCTTGTACTTGTCGGCTGCGTCGGCGATGCGACGCAGCTCGTCTGGCGTCGTGTGGCCACCCCACATGCGTGGGATCACCGAATAGGTTCCGTCCTTCTGGATATTCGCGTGGCTGCGCTCGTTGATGAAGCGGCTTTGCGGATCGTCCTTCGCTTCTTTCGGCCAGCTGCTGATCAGGTAGTAGTTGACGGCCGGCCGGCAGCTCGCGCAGCCGTTGGGCGTGCGCCAGCCGAGGCCTTCGTACACCTCGACATGCGACAGATATTTTTGGGCGCGGATGGCCTCGCGCACGTCCTGATGGCTGGTGTCGGTGCAACCGCACATCGCCTTTTTCTTGGGTGCAGCCGAGTAGTCGCCCCCGGCGGTGAACATCAGGATCTGTTCGACCAGTCCGGTGCACGAACCGCACGATGCGCTCGCCTTGGTGTGCTTCTTCACCTCGTCCAGCGTGAAGAGTCCCTTGTCCTTGATCGCCTTGCAGATCGCGCCCTTGCTCACGCCGTTGCAGCCGCAGACCTCGGCCTCGTCGGGCATCGCCCCGGCGCTGCTGTGGCCTTCGTGGCCGGCATCGCCGATGTTCGATTCTCCGAACATCAGCTTCTCTCGGATGTCGCTCACGCTGCGGCCGTCGCGCAGCAGTTTGAAGTACCAGCTGCCATCGACCGTGTCGCCGTAAAGGCAAGCGCCCACCAGCTTGTCGTCCTTGATGACGAGCTTCTTGTAGACACCGCCGAACGGGTCGCTCATCACGATTTCTTCGGTGCCTTCGCCGCCCATGAACGAGCCGGCGCTGAACAGGTCGATGCCCGTCACCTTGAGCTTGGTCGACGTCAGCGAGCCCATGTAGCGGCCGATGCCGAACTGCGCCAGATGGTTTGCCGCGACCTTGGCCTGCTCGAACAGCGGCGCGACCAGTCCGTAAGCGATGCCGCGGTGCGCGGCACATTCACCGACCGAATAGATGCGGGCATCGGTCACCGTCTGCATCGTGTCGTTGACGACGATGCCGCGGCTGCAGTGCAGTCGCATCGATTCTGCCAATGCGGTGTTGGGGCGGATGCCGACTGCCATGACGACCAGATCGGCCGGTACTTCGGCGCCGTCCTTGAACTTGACGGCCTTGACGCGGCCTTCTTTTCCTTCGTTCTCGTCGCCGATCAACTCCTGCGTCTGCGCGCTCAAACGAAATTGAAGGCCACGCGCTTCCAGCGACTTGCGCAGCAACCCGCCCGCCACGTCGTCCAATTGGCGCTCCATCAGCCATGCGTTCACGTGCACCACGGTCACGCTCATGCCGCGAAGCATCAGGCCATTGGCCGCTTCGAGCCCGAGCAAGCCGCCACCGATGACGACCGCATGCTTATGCGTCTTGGCCGTCTCGATCATCGTGTTGGTGTCTGCGATGTCGCGGTAAGCGATCACGCCCTTCAAGTCCTTGCCCGGCACCGGCAGGATGAACGGATTGGAGCCGGTGCACAGCAGCAGCCGGTCGTAGGGCGCCTCGATCACGCTGCCGTCGGCAGCGACCGCGCGCACGATGCGCTTCACGCGGTCGACCTCGGTCACTGTCTTGCCGGCATGCAGCGTGATGTTGTTCTCGGTGTACCACTCCCACGAGTTCAGGATGATCTGGTCGACCGTCTGTTCGCCGGCCAGCACGGGAGACAGCAGGATGCGGTTGTAGTTGGGGTGCGGCTCCGAGCCGAACACTGTGATGTCGTACAGATCGGGTGCCAACTTGATCAGCTCTTCGACCGCGCGCACGCCGGCCATGCCATTGCCGACCAGCACGAGATTCATCTTTTTCATGGGTTCATCCCTCCGGATCGAGTCGTGATCAGAAATACAGAGCCATCACCGCGGTGATGTTGCCTTCGGGCGCGACCGGGATCGCGATCATCGGCGCGGCCACCGCGGGCACACCTGTCGCAAAGGCTCGGCCGAGCGCGTTCGACGCCTCTTCGCTGGCGGCCACGATCTCGGATTCGCCGAGCATGCCTTCGGCTTCTGAGAAGCCGAAGCTCCGCAGCAGCTGCGTGCCGGTCACGTCCGGCTCCCAGATCTCGACGCGCCGCGCGATCGGCGTGGCCAACGCCGACAAAAAGGCCATCACGTAGTTGGTGCCATCGATGGTCGAGCAGGGCGTCGCAAAGCCACGGTTGATGCCGACCTTGATGGCGCCATCGGCCCGCAAAAATCCCGATGCTTTGCCCAGGTCGGGCAGGAACACCGGCGTTTGTTTGTCCCACGCCATGCCGGGCAATCCGTTTCCGCGACGAAAGCTGGTAGCGCGCGAAATGAATTCGAAGGTGTCGCCGGTGGTGCCGTAGTAACCGTCGACCAGGTCCATGTCTTTCGACTCTGCCGGATCGTTGGCCCAGAGTTCGATCGCGCCGGCATGTTCTGCGTCGTCGCCGCAGAAGATCACGACCACGGCACTCAGTTGCTGCCCCTTGAAGATCGGCAACGCGATGCCGCAGGTCAGTCCTTCGGCCTTGGCGGGCACGGCGCGACGAAAGTACGAGCCTTCGAACTCTTTCAAAACGATCGGATGACCGGCCTCCCACGCCTGGCCCGGCAAGCCTTCGCCGCGGCCGAAACACAGGTTGCGGCTGGCGGCTTCGAAGCGCGTGGCCGTACCGAACGATCCACCGCCAAATTCGAGCACGCCGCTTTCTTCGCTGGGCACCCAATACTCGATCACGCGGATGAAGGTCTTGGGCACGAGGTCTTGAGCGGATGTCATATCAGGCCGCTTTTTCGACGTGGCCTTGCCGCGTGTAGAGGAAGTCGATGACAGCCTTGCGGTACTGCACGTAGTGCCGGTCTTCCGCCAGCTCGACGCGATTGCGCGGCCGTTCGAGATTGACCTTGAGAACCTCGCCGATCGTGGCCGAAGGGCCGTTGGTCATCATGACGATCTTGTCCGACAGCAGCACCGCTTCGTCCACATCGTGCGTGACCATGACGACGGTGCTCTGCGTCTTGTGCACGATGGAGAGCAGTTCGTCCTGGAGCCGTGCGCGGGTCAGCGCGTCGAGTGCGCCGAAGGGCTCGTCCATCAGCAAGACCTTGGGCTCCATCGCCAGCGCGCGGGCGATGCCGACGCGTTGCTTCATGCCGCCGGAAATTTCGCCAGGGCGCTTGTTCGTTGCCGGCGTCAATCCAACCAGCGCCAGTGCCGCATCCGTGCGGACCTTCAACTGCGCCTTATTTTCGGTCGGCGCAAACACGCGTTCGACGCCGAGGTAGATGTTCTCGTAGCAGGTGAGCCAGGGCAGCAGCGAATGGTTCTGGAACACCACCGCGCGCTCGGGGCCGGGGCCGGCGATCTCCCGGTTGGCGCACAGCAGCGTGCCGTGCGTCGGCATGGTGAGACCCGCGATCAGGTTCAGCAGCGTCGACTTGCCGCACCCCGAGTGACCGATGAGTGCGACGAATTCGCCCTTCGCCACGGTGAGGTTGATGTCACGCAGCGCCTGGAAGCTGCCTTTGGCGGTCTTGAAGGTTTGTTCGACATCGCTGATATCGATGAACTTCTTGTCGTCGTTCATGACTTCACCTCTTCGAACGTGAAAGCGGTCGCGATCTTGATGAGCGCGTATTCGAGCAGCATGCCGACGATGCCGATCACGAAGATCGCGATGATGATGTTCATCACGTTCAGGTTGTTCCACTCGTCCCAGACCCAGAAGCCGATGCCGACGCCGCCGGTCAGCATCTCGGCGGCGACGATCACCAGCCAGGCGGTGCCGACGGCCAGGCGCACGCCGGTCAGCATGTAGGGCAGCACGGCGGGGAACAGGATCTTGGTGATGATCTTCCATTCGCTCAGGTTCAAGACCTTGGCGACGTTCATGTAGTCCTGCGGCACGCGCTGCACGCCGACGGCGGTGTTGATCACCATCGGCCAGATCGAGCAGATGAAGATGGTCCAGATGGCCGCAGGATTGGCACCCTTGAACACCAGCAGGCCGATCGGCAACCAGGCCAGCGGTGACACCGGCCGCAGCAGGCTGATCAGCGGGTTGAACATGCGCGCCAGGAACTCGAAGCGGCCGATCGCGAAGCCCGCCGGAATGCCGACCGCCGCCGCCAGGCCGAAGCCCACCGCGACACGTTGCAGCGATGCGAGAACGTTCCAGCCCACGCCCTGGTCGTTGGGTCCGTTGCTGTAGAACGGATCGCTGAAAACCTTGACCGCTTGCAGCCAGGTTTCCCACGGTGCGGGAAAGGTGCCGGCACTTCGTACGGCGATCAGTTCCCAGATCAGCACCAGGATGCCGAAGCCCGCGAGCGGCGGCAGCACGCGCATCCAGAACTTGCGCAGGTCGAGCGGCTTGCGCACGCCCGATGCCGAGCCACTGGGGGTCGCAGCGGGCGCACGCACCGGGCTTGTTGCGACGGCCGCATTCGCCGGCAGCGGGACTGCGGCGGAAGCGTCGAGCGGAGAGTGAAAGACGGCGCTGACCATGCTGTGCTCCTTAAGCGTGAACCTTGAAGCCGTCGGCGTAGGCCTTCGGGTTTTTGCCATCCCAGACGATGCCGTCCATCAACTTGCTGGTGCGCATCGTGTCTTTGGGCACCGGCGTCTTGCTGGCCGTGGCGGCCTGCTTGTAGAGGTCGATGCGGTTGATCTCCGTCGCGACCTTGAGGTAATCCGGGTGCTCTTTCAACAAACCCCAGCGCTTGTGCTGGGTCATGAACCACATGCCGTCCGACAGGTACGGAAAATTGACCGCGCCGTCGTTGTAGAACTTCATGTAGTTCGGGTCGTCCCAGCTCTTGCCCATGCCGTTGATGTAGCGGCCGAGGATGCGCTGGTTGATGGCGTCGACGCTGGTGTTGACGTAGCTCTTTTCGGCGATGGTTTCGGCCATCTTGTTTTTGTTCTGCAGACCGGTGTCGATCCAGCGGCCCGCTTCCAGAATCGCGGCCGTTACGGCGCGGCAGGTGTTGGGGTATTTTTTGGTGAACTCGGCGGTGGTGCCGAGCACCTTTTCCGGATGGTCTTTCCAGATGTCTTGCGTCGTGATAGCCGTGACGCCGATGCCGTCCATGATGGCGCGCTGGTTCCAGGGCTCGCCCACGCAGAAGCCATCCATGTTGCCGATGCGCATGTTGGCCACCATCTGCGGAGGCGGAACGACGATCGACTTGACGTCCTGGATCGGGCTGATGCCGTTGGCCGCTAGCCAGTAGTTGAGCCACATCGCATGGGTGCCCGTTGGAAAGGTTTGCGCGAAGACGTATTCGCGCTTTTCGCTGGCCATCATCTTGGCGAGCGACGGGCCGTCGACCGCGCCCTTGTCAGCCAGCTTCTTGCTCAGGGAGATGGCCTGTCCGTTGTTGTTGAGCGTCATCAACACGGCCATGTCCTTCTTGGGACCGGCGATGCCCAGGTGCACGCCGTAGACCAGACCGTAGAGCACGTGGGCGAAGTCCAGATCGCCATTGACCATCTTGTCGCGCACGCCGGCCCAGCTGGCTTCCTTGCTCGGCACGATCTTCACGCCGTACTTCTTGTCGATGCCGAGCACGGATGCCATCACGACGCTGGCGCAGTCGGTCAGCGGGATAAAGCCGATCTTGACTTCTTCTTTCTCTGGTTTGTCGGAGCCTTGCGCCCAGACGGCGGCACGCAGAGCCGGGTCGAGGCCGACCGCGCCGAGGGCGGCGGCTTGCAAGATCTTGCGGCGACTGAGCTTCGTTTTAAGCAGATCGGTCATTGAGGGGCGAACTCCGAAAAAATGAAAAGGATGAACAAGGTCAAAAGACAAAGACAAAAGGCAAAGCGAAAAACAAAAAAGGCGTCCTCACCGCGCATGTGCCGCTCGAAAGCGAGCGCATGCAGATAAGGACGCCTTTGTCCGTTGGGTCGGCGACACCCGCCATTGGATGTCGCCTGCCTGGAGACCGTCGTTGGTCTATGTGAGAGCTGAGTGCAAGCAGCGTGCCAGCATTGCGGCCACTGTGATTGCTACTCAATCGATAGCATTGAAGCTAGGCTGAGATTGGTTTCGGAGAAGATTTCATCCGAAAATGCAATTTCGCACTTCGTTTGTGCAATGCACCATTTCAGCTGCCGATTGGCAGGTAGTCGGCCATAGAAAGCACTGATTCGGCGACATCGACCACCCGCCGGTTCTGGTTCATAGCGGTTTGCCGAAGCATCTGGTGCGCCTCGGGCTCAGTCAGTCGACGATGCGCCATCAACAAGCCTTTGGCGCGCTCGACGAGCTTGCGTTCGTTCAGGGCGGTACGCACGGCGTCGAGTTCGTCGCTCATGGCCTGGAGGCGTTGCGCCTGCTCCTGCATCATCTCGAGAATCGAGCGTTCGAGCTGATGGCCGTACGGCGCTGCGGCGGAAGTGAGTCCGCCACCGGCTACTTGCGGGCCAGGCTCGGCGCCCGGTTCGTCGAAAAAAGCGGTGGCTGCTGTGTCAGGCTCTCCGGCCAGTTGCTCGAGCAGGACCTCGTACGACTCGGCTTCTCCGCGTGCCTGCAGCGTCTTGTCACGGCACAGGTCGCGCAAATCCGCGGCCAGCCGATCTTCGACATCCTTCATGGCGTCGATGCGCAGTGAGCAGCAGTCGAACCAGACCGCGCTGAGTTCGGGGTCGAGCGGCACGCCGGCGGGCGCGGCGCATGCGATTCGGCGCAAACGTTCAAGTTCGGCGAGTTCGGCGTCCGGTTCGCGCTCGCGCCAGAGCTGGCTCATTGCCGGCCCGGCAAAGTCGGCGAACACGTGAAAGCAGCGCTCCTGCGCGGCGATGAGCTGAAGCCACTGCTGCTGGCGCAGCGGATCGTTCTGTCCCGTCGCAAAAGCCGCGGCACCGCAGGCGCGCTCCTGGCCGGCGAACTCCTTGCCCTGCATGAAGTTGAACATCGCCGCCAACAGGCGCGAAATTTCTGGGTCGGTGGCGCCGTCGGCCGCCTCGAACACCACGGCCAGCAGGCCGGCAATCAGCTTCGCGAAGGCCGCTGTCGCTTCTGCAGCACTGGTTTCCAGCGCACCGATGCGGCGACGCAGCGTGGGAAGGGCGTCCAGCCCGGGCAGCACCCAGGCGATGCGGCTGAACAGGCGAGTGCCACTGCCCGCACGCCGGCCTTCGCTCTCGAGGAAGTCGAACCCGACCCGAACCTCGCGTTCGAAGCGTCCGCATTCACCGATCTGGGCGCTGCGTTGCGCCGCGAAGCGACGTCCTTGCGAGGCGAGCAGGACGTTGGAAAGCCCGCGCTCGCGCTGCAGCGCGTGAACCAGCCGGCCGATGGTGCTGACCAGTTCGCTGGTACGCGCCAGCTGCTCTAGCTCATCGATTTCGCATCGCCTGGCTGCGACCAGAAAGCTCAATCCTGAATTCATGTGTGGGGCAATAGGAACTGACGGGCATCCAGCAACATCCGTGCCCCGGTATGGGGACCACCCTAAACTCGCTGGATGCTTTTATTGGGAATCGAATCATCATGCGACGAAACCGGCGTGGCGCTGGTCGAATCGCAGGGCACGGCACTGCCGATGTTGCAGGCGCATGCGTTGCACAGCCAGATCGCCATGCACCAGGCCTACGGCGGCGTGGTCCCCGAACTGGCGAGTCGTGACCATATCCGGCGCGTGCTGCCGCTGACGCAGGGCGTCATGGCCGAGGCCGGGCGCTCGCTCGCAGAGATCGATGTCGTCGCCTACACCCGGGGGCCGGGGCTGGCCGGCGCGCTGCTGGTCGGCGCAGGCGTGGCCTGTGCGTTGGGTGCGGCGCTGGGCAAGCCGGTGCTCGGCGTCCATCACCTCGAGGGGCATTTGCTCTCACCGTTCCTGAGCGCCGATCCGCCCGAATTTCCTTTCGTTGCACTGCTCGTGTCGGGCGGTCACACGCAACTGATGCGGGTCGACGGAGTGGGTCGCTACCAACTGCTCGGCGAAACCATCGACGATGCGGCGGGCGAGGCGTTCGACAAGAGCGCCAAGCTGATGGGTTTGCCCTATCCCGGTGGCCCGTGGTTGGCCAAGCTGGCAGAGCAGGGCGATCCGATGGCGTTCAAGCTGCCGCGGCCACTGCTGCACAGTGGCGACCTCGATTTCTCTTTCGCGGGGCTGAAGACCGCCGTAATGACCCAAGCGAAAAAGCTGGGAGGCGAACTGGAAACGCGCAAGGCCGATCTCGCGGCGTCGACACAGGCTGCGATCGTCGAAGTGCTGCTGAAGAAATCAATGGCTGCACTGGAGCAAAGCGGACTCGACAGGCTGGTGGTGGCAGGTGGCGTAGGTGCCAACCACGCATTGCGCGAGCAGCTGAATGCGGCGTGCGCGAAGCGCGGCATGCGAGTGCACTACCCGGAGTTGCATCTGTGCACGGACAACGGCGCGATGATTGCCATGGCTGCGGCCATGCGGCTGCAGTCGGGGCTGGAAGAGGCGAGCGAGCGCTACGCCTTCGACGTCAAGCCGCGATGGCCAATGGCGTCGCTGACCACGTAGCGTGGGCCGGAACGCCGCGGGTTACAGGTCGAGCGCCGACGTCGGCACCGACGCTGGAAGGCAGCGGCAACACATCCAGCACCTTGCGCCAGAGTTGCGACCATTGCGGCCAGTCGTGTCCGCCTTCCGTCGTGAACACGCGGTCTTGCGGCAGCGCATCGGCCAGCAGCCGGTGGTTTGAAGCGAAGCGGTCCGCCAAGCCAAAGCCGAGGTAGAGCGGCGGCAGCTTTTCGGCAGATTTCGCGCTGGCATATTGCTGCAGCCAAGGCCAGAGTTGGCGGTCGACTTCCTCGTCGGGCGCGGGGCCTGTCGGGGCTTTCCAAGCGCGCAGACCACCGGCTTTATGAATCTCCGCACCCAGCGGGCGTCGGCCGAGGTATGGCGCCAGCGCCACGATGCCTTCGACGGCACCGGGGCGGGCCAGCTCATGAATCAACGCGCCGAAACCGCCGATCGAGATTCCGACCAGCCAGAGCGATTTGTATCCGGCAGCGCGTTGTGGCGCGAGCACGTCGGTATGCAGGCGCTCGATGAACGTCTGGTCGTAGTAGTACGAAACGTTGGCGTCGACCAACAAAACGTCCGCCGCCAGATTGCGTTCCTGGACAGCGCTGACAAACCCCTCACGCTCGAACGCGTCGGGTTGCAAAAAAGCTCCCGGCAAGAACACCAGGAGGGTGTCTGAAGGCGTATTGCCATTGACCAATTTCAAGTGCGTTTCCATCGTCATCCCGATAGTCGCAAACCGTTGCAAACCTGAAGGCCCGCTGAACGTGCTCGCGCCGATGTAAGAGAAAAGTCTGTAAAAACATCAACTTTCGTGATGTTCTTCGCACTAATTGTGAGTTCGGAAACAAAAAAGGTCGGAAACAAAAAGTCACTGACGCGTTTAGTGAGGGGCTAAGACCCCGAGATCACTTGATTTGAAGCTCTGTGACGTTGTTCACAGGCAACAATTTTCCGAGCTGTAAAAGCAGGGCGCAATTTTCCAGTTTGTCTTATTCGACGTTGACAGGGCGACGGGCACAGCTGAACAGGCGCACCGGGAGAAAAGCCACGGGTGGTGTGAACGGCGGGGGCAAGAAACGTGTGTCCCGTACACTGCGCGGCCTTTCAATTCAAGAGTGCCGCTTGCCACTTTATCCAGGCACCGCGCCACGCGTTTAAAGACAATGAACTCCCGCTTTATTTGGCGTCGCAAGGCCTTGAAATTCAGCACGCTGGCGCTGTGCGCGTCGACATTGCTGTCGGCTGTTTCGCTGGTTCGCGCGCAGTCTCCGGCACCGATTCGTATCGCATTGATCGAGAGCCTCAGCGGCCCGTTCGCAAACACCGGCGAAGCCGTCTCTCGCAACCTGCTGTGGGCTGTCGAACGCGTTAACGCACGCGGTGGCATCCCGCTGCCGGGCGGTGCGCGAATGCTCCAACTCGATCGCTACGACAGCAAGGGCCAGAACGAAGAAGCACTGTCGGCGTTGCGCGCGGCCATGGACAACGGCGCTCGCGTCGTGATGCAGGGCAACTCGTCTGCCACTGCGGCAGCGCTGGTCGATGCCATCGACAAGAACAACGAGCGCGATCCTTCGAAACGCGTGCTGTTCCTCAACTATTCGGCGGTCGATCCGGTGCTGACCAACGAGCGCTGCAGCTTCTGGCACTTTCGTTTCGATGCGCACGCCGACATGCGCGTTGCTGCCCTGATGGACGTGGTGAAAGACGATCAGGACGTCAAGCGTGTCTACTTGATCGGGCAGGACTACAGCTTTGGCCAGGCCGTGTTGCGCGAGAGCCGGCGACAACTGGGTGTCCAGCGCCCCGATGTGCAGATCGTCGGCGATGAACTGCACCCGATGGGCCGCGTGAAAGACTTCGCGCCCTATGCGGTGAAGATCAAGTCGAGTGGGGCACAAGCGGTGATTACAGGCAATTGGGGGAATGACCTCACCTTGCTGGTGAAGGCGGCGCGCGAGGTCGGCTACGAGGGCAAGTTCTACACGTTCTATGGCAACGCACTCGGTGCGCCGGCCGCCATCGGGGATGCGGGCGTCGGCCGCGTGCTCGCCGTTGCGGACTGGCTGCCGAATGTGCCGACGCCGGAGTCGGCAACGTTCTACCGTGCGTTTAGGCAGCGCTTTCCGAATCCGACCGATGACTATGTGCATATGCGGATGCAACTGATGATCGAAGCGCTGGCCAAGGCCGTCGAACAGGCCGGGAGCGTTGAGGCCATGCCGGTCGCGCAGAAACTGGAGCAGGCCAACGTCAGCCTTGCGGGTCGCAGCGGTCGCATGCGCGCGAGCGACCATCAGTTCCAGCAGTCGCTGGTCGTCGGCATTATGGACCGTCTGGGCGCGCCGGGCGTCCCGTTCGATGTCGAAGGCTCGGGCTACGGTTTTCGCGTCGTGAAGAACATCGACGCTGCGCGCGCCGAGTTGCCGACCACCTGCAAAATGCAGCGGCCTGAACGCTGAAATCAAGCGATCGATCACCGGCAGTCAACGAATCTCCACAGGGCAGGAATCAACACATGCGCAAAGCAATCCAGAACCTCGAAGCCTCCAAGATCCGCGAAGTCGCCAACGCCGGACTCGGCCGCGACGACGTGCTGGCCTTCTGGTTCGGCGAGAGCGACGAAGTCACGCCGGAGGTGATCCGTCAGGCGGCGATCGACTCAATCAACGGCGGTGAAACGTTTTATGCGCACAACCTCGGGTTGCCCGAATTGCGCGCGGCGGTTGCTCGCTACACCAGCGCGATGCACCCCGCGGTGGATGTGTCGCGCATCGCGATCACGTCCGGCGGCGTCAATGCGCTGATGCTGGCGGTGCAGGCACTCGTCGATGCAGGCGATGAGGTGGTCGCAGTGACGCCGGTCTGGCCGAATCTGACGGCGCAGCCTGCCATCCTCGGCGCCAACGTTGTCTGCGTGCCGCTGGTACCGGTGCAAGGCGAGTGGACGCTCGATCTCGACAAGCTTCGCACAGCCATCACATCGAAGACCAAGCTGCTGATCGTCAATGCGCCGAACAACCCGACCGGCTGGACCATGAGCCGTTCCGAGCAGCAGGCCGTTCTCGATCGTTGCCGCGAGACAGGCACATGGATCCTTGCCGACGAGGTGTACGAGCGCCTCTACTACGAACCGACGCCGAATGGCTGCGCCCCTAGTTTTCTCGACATCTCGGTGCCCGACGACCGACTCGTGGTGGCGCACAGTTTTTCCAAGAGCTTTCTCATGACCGGTTGGCGCCTTGGCTGGCTGGTGATGCCGCCCGAAATGGTGGACGGCATGGGCAAGCTGATCGAATTCAACACTTCGTGCGCCAGTGTCTTCACCCAGCGCGCCGGCGTCGCAGCCATCGAGCACGGCAACGACATCACGCCACGGGTGGTGGCGCACCTGAAGCTGTGCCGCGACACGCTGGTGCCGTTGCTGGCGGCGGTGCCCGGCGTCAACGTCGCCGCGGCCAAGGGCGGCATGTACGCGTTCTTCCAACTCGAAGGCTTTGGCGACTCCCTGCAAGTCGCCAAGCGCCTCGTCGTAGAAGCCGGCCTGGGCCTGGCGCCCGGCAACGCCTTTGCCCCCGAAGCCCAAGGCTGGCTCCGCTGGTGCTTTGCGTCCAAAGATCCCGCCCGCCTGGTTCAAGGGGTAGACCGACTAAAAACCTGGCTGGCCGCCCAAAAGTAGAGCAGGCATCGAAGCAGCCGTCTGGCGCCGGCCGCAGGCCTGGCGCCCGTTGGTGAAACACCGCGGAACTGGCTCCGCCAGGCCGCCGGTGTTGCCCCCGGTCAGGGGGTGGAAGCAATACACGGAGTGAGCGCGCCCTGGGGGCGAGCTATAATCCCACGGCTTTGCATGCCGCAAGGCGCACGGTGCGTGCAGTTCCAGCGCACACCGCAAGTCAAACATCCCGTGCAGGCTTTTGAGCCAGTCGGATCGGAACAAGGAAATACCAAATGATCGCAGCCTCCATCAAGGCCGAAGTCGTCAAAGACAACGCCCGCGCCGCCAATGACACCGGAAGTCCAGAAGTGCAAGTTGCGCTGCTGACCGCCCGTATCAACGAACTCACCCCTCACTTCAAGACGCACGCCAAAGACCACCACGGTCGTCGCGGTCTTCTGCGCATGGTGAGCCGCCGCCGCAAGCTGCTTGACTATTTGAAGTCGAAGGATGCCGCACGTTACACCGCGCTGATCGCCAAGCTGGGTCTGCGCAAATAAGCCGAGTCGCATGCAAAAACGCCTGAGTTAGCCCGCTAGCTCAGGCGTTTTTTACTTCGCGAATCGATTCAGGAGTGCCGAAACAGAGCGAAGCTGTGTCATTCCACTGAAGTTCGATCCGAGCTTCACTGGAATGGCATCGTGTTCTGAGAAGCGCTCCCTCCCGGCGGGCCCGTGTGGGTTCGTCAGCAAAAACAGGAGCAAAACATGAGCCTCTTCAACAAAGTCACCAAGTCGTTCCAATGGGGCGGCAAGAACGTCATTCTGGAAACCGGTGAGATCGCCCGCCAGGCCGGTGGCGCAGTCGTCGTCGATATCGAAGGCACCGTCATCCTGGCCACCGTGGTCGCTTCCAAGTCGGCCAAGCCCGGCCAGGACTTCTTCCCGCTGACCGTCGACTACATCGAGAAGACCTATGCCGCGGGCAAGATCCCCGGCAGCTTCTTCAAACGCGAAGCCAAGCCCAGCGAACACGAAACGCTGACCAGCCGCCTGATAGATCGTCCGATCCGTCCGCTGTTCCCTGAAGGCTTCTTGAACGAAGTGCACGTGGTGATCCACACGCTGTCGCTCAACCCCGAAGTCGATGCCGACATCGCGGCGATGATCGGCGTGAGCGCCGCACTGTCGATCTCCGGCATTCCGTTCAGTGGCCCGATCGGCGCTGCACGCGTGGGCTACATCAACGGCCAGTACGTGCTCAACCCGGGCCAGACCGCGCGCAAGGATTCGCTGATGGATCTGGTCGTCGCCGGCACCGAAGCCGCTGTGCTGATGGTCGAGTCGGAAGCCAAACAACTGTCCGAGGAAATCATGCTCGGTGGCGTTGTGTTTGGGCACGAGCAGGCCAACATCGCAATCAATGCGATTCACGAACTGGTGCGTGACGCCGGTAAGCCGATGTGGGACTGGACGGCACCCGCCGAGGACGAAGCCTTCGTCTCGAAGGTCAAGGGTCTGGCCGAAGAAAAACTACGCGCGGTCTATCAGATCCGTAGCAAGCAAGCGCGTACGCAAGCGCTGCGCGAAGCGAACGCCAGTGTCATGGCATCGCTGAAGGCGAGCGGCGAACCGTTCGATGCCGGCAAGGTCAACGACTTGTTGTTTTCTATCGAATCGAAGATCGTTCGCAGCCAGATCCTGTCGGGTGAACCCCGCATCGACGGTCGCGACACGCGCACCGTGCGCCCGATCGAAATTCGCAACTCAGTGCTGCCGCGCACGCACGGCTCGGCCTTGTTCACCCGTGGTGAGACGCAGGCGCTGGTCATCACGACGCTGGGCACCGAACGCGATGCACAGCGCATCGACGCGCTGGCCGGCGAGTACGAAGACCGCTTCCTGTTCCACTACAACATGCCTCCCTTTGCCACGGGCGAAACCGGCCGCATGGGTTCGACCAAGCGCCGCGAAATCGGTCACGGCCGTTTGGCCAAGCGTGCGCTCGCCGCGATGCTGCCGTCCAAGGAAGAATTTCCGTACACCATTCGCGTGGTCTCGGAAATTACGGAATCGAACGGTTCGTCGTCGATGGCTTCGGTCTGCGGCGGCTGCCTGTCGATGATGGATGCCGGCGTGCCGATGAAGGCGCACGTCGCCGGCATCGCCATGGGCCTGATCAAGGAAGACAACCGTTTCGCGGTGCTGACCGACATCCTGGGCGATGAAGATCATCTGGGCGACATGGACTTCAAGGTGGCCGGCACGACCAACGGCATTACCGCGTTGCAGATGGACATCAAGATCCAAGGCATCACCAAGGAAATCATGCAGGTTGCGCTGGCGCAAGCCAAGGAAGCGCGCATGCACATCCTCGGCAAGATGCAGGAAGCGATGGGCGAAGCCAAGACCGAAATTTCTAGCTTTGCGCCACGTCTCATGACCCTCAAGATCAACCCGGAAAAAATCCGCGATGTGATCGGCAAGGGCGGCGCTGTCATCCGCGGCCTGCAGGAAGAAACCGGCACGCAGATCAGCATCGACGAAGACGGCACCATCACGATCGCTTCGACCGATCCGGCCAAGGCCGAAGAAGCGAAGAAGCGCATCGAACAGATCACCGCGGAAGTCGAAATCGGCAAGATCTACGAAGGCCCGGTCACCAAAATTCTGGACTTCGGCGCACTCATCAACCTGCTCCCGGGCAAGGATGGCTTGCTGCACATCAGCCAGATCGCGCACGAACGCGTCGAGCGGGTGCAGGACTACTTGACCGAAGGCCAGATCGTCAAGGTCAAGGTGTTGGAGACCGACGAAAAGGGCCGCGTCAAGCTGTCGATGAAGGCATTGACGGAGCGTCCGGCTGGCATGGAGTTCCAGGAACGCGCGCCGCGTGAAGACCGTGGTGGCGAGCGCCGCGAGCGCTCCGACCGTGGTGACCGCGGTGGTGACCGTGGTGATCGTCAGCCGCGTTTCAACAACGAGCAGCGCAATGAGCCGCGTAGCGACTCGCGCAATGAACAGCCGGCGCCTGTCGCCGAGCAAGCACCTCGCGAATCGCAAGAGTGAGAAGGGTGCGGCGGTGTTGGCTCTGGAGCCACTTCCGCCGCCTTCTCACGGGAGCCCGCGCCTGTCCACGAGGCAGGCGCTGCAGCCTGGAAAGATCATGAAAGCCATTGAAATCAGTTCGTACGGCGCTCCCGAGGTGCTGCGCGTGGTGGAACGTCCGGAGCCGGTGGCCGGCGCGGGCGAACTGCTGATTCGCGTGGTCGCGAGCGGCGTCAACCGGCCCGACGTGTTGCAACGCACGGGTCACTATCCAGTGCCGCCCGGTGCGTCCGATCTGCCGGGCCTCGAATTGGCGGGGCGCATCCTCTCAGGCGATCCCGAAGCGATGGCCGAGGCAGGCTTTGCTATCGGCGATGCCGTTTGCGCACTCGTAGCGGGCGGCGGCTACGCTGAATATTGTGTGGCGCCGATAGCGCAATGCCTTCCGGTGCCCAAGGGCTGGAGCGAAGTAGACGCTGCGTCTTTGCCTGAAACCTTCTTCACCGTGTGGAGCAATGTGTTCGACCGCGGGCGGCTGCAAAAGGGCGAAACGTTGTTGATCCAGGGCGGTTCGAGCGGCATTGGCGTCACGGCGATTCAAATTGCCAAGGCGTTTGGTGCAACCGTAATCGTCACGGCTGGCAGCGATGAAAAGTGTGCTGCCTGCCGGAAGCTGGGCGCGGATCACGCCATCAACTACAAGACCGCCGATTTCGTGGCGGAGGTGAAGACGATCACGGGCGGTAAGGGCGTCGATGTCGTGCTCGACATGGTCGCCGGCAGCTACGTCGCGCGCGAGATCGAGTGCATGGCCGAAGACGGCCGTCTCGTGATGATCGCGGTACAGGGTGGCGTGAACAGCGAGTTCAATGCAGGGCTCGTGCTGCGCCGTCGGCTCACCGTGACCGGTTCGACATTGCGACCGAGGCCGATCGCCTTCAAGGGTGCCATCGCCAAGTCGCTGCGCGAAAATGTCTGGCCGTTGCTCGAATCTGGCGCGATCAAGCCTGTCATTCACAGCACTTTTGCAGCTGTTGGCGAACCGAGTGGCGCTTCGCAGGCTCATACGTTGATGGAATCGAACCAGCACATCGGCAAGATCGTGTTGACGTGGTGAATGCGATGACGAAACACGCCAAGTTGATTGCCGGTAATTGGAAGATGAACGGTGGCCTCGATGTCAACGAGACGTTGGTGCGCGCGCTTCTGCAAGGCCTTGGCAATATTGAATGCGATGTGGCGCTTTGCGCTCCGGCGCCATACTTCGCGCAAGTGCAGTCGTTGATCGCCGGCTCCAAGCTCGCTTTGGGCGCGCAAGACATCTCTGCGCATCCTCAGGGCGCTTTCACCGGTGAGCAATCGGCCGCGATGCTGAAAGAGTTCGGCGTTCGCTATGCGATCGTCGGCCACTCGGAGCGTCGGCAATACCACGGTGAAACTGACGAAGTCGTTGCCGCAAAGGCCGCGGCAGCGTTGGCCAACGGCATCACGCCGATCATCTGCGTCGGCGAAACATTGACGCAGCGCGAAGCAGGCCAAACCGAGGAAGTCGTCAAGCGGCAGCTGGCCGCAGTGATCCATGTGAACGGGCATTGCATCAGCGAAATCGTCGTAGCGTACGAGCCCGTATGGGCTATCGGTACAGGCAAGACGGCGACGCCCCAACAAGCGCAGGCGGTACATGCGGTGTTGCGTGCGCAGTTGCACCACGCGGCCAGTGAACACGCTGCCGGCATCCGCATCCTTTACGGCGGCAGCATGAACGCAGCGAACGCTGCAGAACTGCTCGCGCAAGCTGACATCGACGGCGGCCTCATTGGCGGCGCATCGCTCAAGGCCTCTGACTTTTTGCAAATCATTGCCGCAGCCGCCTGAGCGCGCTGCAACCCCTGGAGTAAAAACGAATGAACATAGTCCTCAATCTTTTGGTCGGCGTGCAGATGCTGTCGGCGCTCGTGATGATCGGCCTGATCCTGATTCAGCATGGCAAGGGCGCCGACATGGGCGCGGCGTTTGGCAGCGGCAGTGCCGGTAGCCTCTTCGGCGCCAGCGGGAGTGCGAACTTTCTTTCGCGCACCACGGCTGTGCTTGCTGCGGTCTTCTTCGTGTGCACCTTGCTGTTGGCCTATTTCAGCCACGCGCGTCCCACTGGCGGTGATAGTTTGCTGGAGCGCGCTGCGATCGGCGCACCTGCTGCACCGGCGGCGGGCGCAGCGTCGCAGATCCCGTCGAGCAGTGCGCCTGCACCAGCATCGGCACCGGCCGCACCGGCATCGGGAGCTGCGCAGATTCCGTCGAAGTAATGATGTTGCTTTCGGTGCGACGTGCCAACAGAAAACGCTGCATTTGAGGGTAAACTCTTAAGCTGTCTGGAAAGCCAAACCTTCACGGGTTCCTCATGCCATCCGGACAGAAAAAACCGCGGTCGTGGTGAAATTGGTAGACACGCTATCTTGAGGGGGTAGTGGCGAAAGCTGTGCGAGTTCGAGTCTCGCCGACCGCACCAAATCTCACCGACACGCAGCAACGACCACGTTGCGGTGTGTCGGTGGCAAGCGGTGATAAAAACATTCGATGAATCTCGATTCCTACCTTCCAGTCCTGCTGTTCATCCTGGTCGGCGTCGGCGTCGGCATCCTCCCCCAAGCTATCGGTTACGTCCTCGGTCCCAATCGCCCTGACGCCGCGAAAAACGCGCCCTACGAGTGCGGTTTTGAAGCCTTCGAGGATGCACGCATGAAATTCGATGTGCGCTATTACCTGGTCGCTATTCTCTTTATCTTGTTCGATCTGGAAATTGCCTTCCTGTTTCCATGGGCTATTGCCCTCAAGGAGATCGGGGCCGTTGGCTTCTGGGCAATGATGATCTTTCTCGCCATCCTCGTCGTGGGCTTCGCCTACGAGTGGAAAAAAGGCGCCCTGGATTGGGAATGAAAAGGAATTTGCGCAATGGCCATTGAAGGCGTCATGAAAGAAGGCTTCGTCACCACCACATACGACTCAGTGGTGAATTGGGCGAAGACCGGATCACTGTGGCCGATGACATTCGGTCTGGCCTGCTGCGCAGTTGAAATGATGCATGCAGGCGCGGCCCGCTACGACATCGACCGCTTCGGCATGTTGTTTCGGCCGAGTCCGCGTCAGTCCGATCTGATGATCGTTGCGGGCACGCTCTGCAACAAGATGGCGCCTGCCTTGCGCAAAGTCTACGACCAGATGCCCGAGCCGCGTTGGGTGCTCTCGATGGGATCGTGTGCCAATGGCGGCGGTTACTACCATTACAGCTATTCCGTCGTGCGTGGTTGCGACCGCATCGTCCCTGTCGACGTGTATGTGCCGGGCTGCCCGCCCACCGCCGAAGCACTGCTGTACGGAGTGATCCAGTTGCAGCAAAAAATTCGCCGCACCAACACCATTGCCCGCGCTTGAGGAATTGCAAACGATGACGGACTTTGCAATTTCGCCCGACGCGCTTCTGGCGAACATCACCGAGACGCTGGGCGTCAAGGCCAAGAGCATCAAGCTGGCTTTGGGTGAAGTGACTGTGGTGGTCGACGCTACCGATTACATTGAAGCGGCAGTCATGCTGCGCGATGCGCCTGGCTGCCGCTTCGAGCAGCTCATCGATTTGTGCGGGCTCGACTACTCCGAGTACCGCGACGGGGAATGGCAGGGAGAACGGTTTTGCGTCGTGACGCACCTGCTTTCGGTCAGCCTGAATCAGCGTGTGCGACTCAAGGTGTTCGCGCCCAACGAAGATTTGCCGGTCGTCGATTCTTTGCAGCCTGTATGGAGTGCCGCGACCTGGTTTGAGCGCGAGGCCTTCGACCTATACGGCATCGTGTTCGAAGGGCATGACGACTTGCGCCGCATCCTGACCGACTACGGATTCATCGGCCATCCTTTCCGCAAAGACTTCCCGGTGTCGGGCCACGTCGAAATGCGCTATGACGCCGAGCAGAAGCGAGTCGTCTATCAGCCCGTCTCGATCGAGCCGCGAGAGGTCACTCCACGCGTGATTCGCGAAGACAACTACGGCGGACTGCACTGATGGCCGAAATCAAGAATTACACGCTGAATTTCGGCCCGCAGCATCCGGCGGCGCACGGTGTGCTGCGCCTCGTGCTCGAGCTCGACGGCGAAGTCATACAGCGCGCCGATCCACACATCGGTCTGCTGCACCGCGCGACTGAAAAACTCGCCGAGTCGCGCACGTTCATTCAGTCGCTGCCCTACATGGACCGCCTCGACTACGTGTCGATGATGAGCAACGAGCACGCGTATTGCCTTGCCATCGAGAAGCTTCTTGACCTCGATGTGCCCATCCGGGCGCAGTACATCCGTGTCATGTTCGCTGAGATTACGCGGTTGCTGAACCACCTGCTGTGGCTGGGTGCGCATGGTCTGGACTGCGGTGCCATGAACGTGCTCATCTACTGCTTTCGCGAGCGTGAAGACCTTTTCGACATGTATGAAGCGGTGTCAGGCGCCCGCATGCATGCCGCTTATTTCCGTCCTGGCGGCGTGTATCGCGACTTGCCGGATGCGATGCCGCAATACAAGGTCAGCAAGATCAAGAACGCCAAGGCGATTGATCGGCTGAACGAAAATCGCCAGGGATCGTTGCTTGATTTCATCGACGATTTCAGCAAGCGCTTTCCGAAGATGGTCGACGAGTACGAAACACTTCTCACCGACAACCGCATCTGGAAACAACGCACGGTAGGTATCGGCGTCGTGACGCCGGAGCGCGCGTTGAACCTCGGCTTTACGGGTCCGATGTTGCGTGGTTCCGGCATCGAATGGGATCTGCGCAAGAAGCAGCCTTACGACGTCTACGACCAGATGGATTTCGACATTGCCATCGGCAAGACTGGCGACTGCTATGACCGCTATCTGGTTCGCATCGAAGAGATGCGCCAGGCCAATCGGATCATCCAGCAGTGCTCTGCCTGGTTGCGCACGAACGATGGCCCCGTGATAACCGCCAACCATAAGGTGGCGGCACCGGCGCGCGAATCGATGAAGGCGAACATGGAGGAGTTGATCCACCACTTCAAGCTTTTCACCGAAGGGTTTCATGTGCCCGAAGGCGAGGCTTATGCCGCTGTCGAGCACCCCAAGGGCGAGTTCGGCATCTACTTGGTGAGCGACGGTGCCAACAAGCCATACCGCCTCAAGATCCGGCCGCCTGGTTTTCCGCATTTGGCTGCGCTCGACGAGATGGCGCGTGGTCACATGATTGCCGATGCCGTCGCCGTGATCGGCACGATGGACATCGTGTTCGGCGAAATTGACAGGTGATTCAACCTATGAATTCAGACACCTTGAAGCATGCGTCGGCGCCTCTCTCGCAAGAGATGCTAGACAAGTTCGCGCGAGAAGTTGCCAAGTACCCGCCTGCAGGCAAAGACTCTGCGGTGATGGCCTGCCTGGCGTTTATCCAGCAGGAAGAAGGCTTCGTGAGCCTGCAGCGCGAGCGTGATGTGGCTGAGTACCTCAGCATGGCGCCGATTGCGGTGCATGAGGTGACGACCTTCTACAACATGTACAACCAGCATCCGGTGGGCAAGTACAAGCTCAACGTGTGCACCAACCTGCCGTGCCTGCTGCGCGATGGCGCCAAGGCGCTGGCGCATCTCGAAAAGAAGCTGGGTATCGTGATGGGCGGCACCACGGCCGACGGTTTCTTCACGCTGCAGCAAAGCGAGTGTCTGGGCGCCTGCGCAGACTCGCCGGTCATGCTGGTCAACGACCGCACGATGTGCAGCTTCATGAGCAACGAAAAGCTCGATCAACTCATTGACGGTTTGCGCGGTGCAACCACCGGAGAGGCTTCCTGATGTCGCCCGATCAAGTGCTTTCACAGTTTCAGGCAACGGGCGTTCAGACCTGTTTCCATGACCGACATATCGGCGCACAGATCTACGCCGGGCTCGATGGCACCAATTGGCGCCTGTCCGACTACGAAGCGCGCGGCGGCTACGCAGCATTGCGCAAAATCCTGGGCGAGGGCATGACCTCCGACCAGGTGATCGCCGAAGTCAAGGCATCGGGCTTGCGTGGCCGCGGCGGCGCCGGCTTTCCGACGGGGCTCAAGTGGAGCTTCATGCCGCGCCAGTTTCCGGGCCAGAAGTATCTTGTCTGCAACTCGGACGAGGGCGAGCCCGGAACCTGCAAAGACCGCGACATCCTCCAGTTCAATCCGCACATCGTGATCGAAGGCATGGCGATCGCCGCATTCGCGATGGGCATCAGCGTCGGCTACAACTACATCCACGGCGAGATCTTCACGAGCTACGACCGCTTCGAAGAAGCGCTGGAAGAAGCACGCGCTGCCGGCTACCTTGGCGACGGCATCATGGGCAGCACGTACAACTTCCAGTTGCACGCAGCGCATGGTTTTGGCGCGTATATCTGCGGTGAAGAAACCGCCTTGCTCGAATCGCTCGAAGGCAAGAAGGGTCAGCCGCGCTTCAAGCCGCCGTTCCCGGCTAGCTTCGGTCTCTACGGCAAGCCGACGACGATCAACAACACCGAGACGTTTGCAGCCGTGCCGTGGATCATCCGCAACGGCGGGCCGGCTTACCTCGAATGCGGCAAGCCGAACAACGGCGGCACCAAGATCTATTCGGTCAGCGGCGATGTCGAGTTGCCCGGCAACTATGAAGTGCCAATGGGCACGCCGTTCAGCAAGCTTCTGGAACTGGCAGGCGGCGTTCGCAAGGGCCGCACGCTCAAGGCGGTGATCCCCGGCGGTTCGTCATCACCGGTGCTGCCGGCGGCAATCATGATGGATTGCACGATGGACTACGACTCCATCGCCAAGGCCGGCTCGATGCTCGGCTCGGGCGCGGTCATCGTCATGGACGACAGCCGTTCGATGGTCGAGTCGCTACGCCGCTTGTCGTACTTCTACATGCACGAGTCGTGCGGCCAATGCACGCCGTGTCGCGAAGGCACCGGCTGGCTCTGGCGGGTGGTCGACCGCATCCACAACGGACTTGGCAAGCAGACCGACATGGACCTGCTCAACTCCGTCGCCGACAACATCCAGGGTCGCACGATTTGCGCATTGGGCGACGCTGCCGCAATGCCGGTACGCGCCATGATCAAGCACTTCCGCCACGAGTTCGAGGCACTGATTCCGGGCTATGCGCCCAATGCGGCTGCCAAAGCCTGAGGCCCGGTAAACAAAAATGGTTGAAATCGAACTCGACGGCAAGAAGGTCGAAATCATCGAGGGCAGCATGATCATGCATGCGGCCGACAAGGCGGGGACGTACATCCCGCACTTCTGCTATCACAAGAAGCTCAGCATCGCGGCCAACTGCCGCATGTGCCTGGTCGACGTCGAGAAGGCGCCCAAGCCGATGCCGGCCTGCGCCACGCCTGTGACGCAAGGCATGATCGTTCGCACCAAAAGCGACAAGGCCATCAAGGCGCAGCAGTCCGTGATGGAGTTTTTGCTCATCAACCATCCGCTCGACTGCCCGATCTGCGACCAGGGCGGCGAATGCCAGTTGCAGGACCTGGCGGTCGGCTACGGTGGATCGAGCTCGCGCTACGAAGAAGAAAAGCGCGTGGTCTTTCACAAGGACGTCGGCCCGCTGATCAGCATGGAAGAGATGAGCCGCTGCATCCATTGCACGCGCTGTGTCCGCTTCGGCCAGGAGGTGGCAGGCGTGATGGAGCTCGGCATGTCGCACCGTGGCGAGCACGCCGAGATCGAAACCTTCGTCGGTGACTCTGTCGACTCCGAACTGTCCGGCAACATGATCGACATCTGTCCGGTCGGCGCACTGACCAGCAAGCCGTTTCGGTACAGTGCCCGCACGTGGGAACTGTCGCGCCGCAAATCGGTGAGTCCGCACGACTCGACCGGTGCCAACCTGATCGTTCAGGTCAAGAACAACAAGGTGATGCGCGTCGTTCCGCTGGAGAACGAAGATGTCAACGAATGCTGGATCGCCGACCGCGACCGTTTCTCGTATGAAGCGCTCAACGGCCCTGAGCGCCTGACGCAGCCCATGCTGAAGCAGGGTGGCCAATGGCAGCAAGTCGACTGGCAAACCGCGCTCGAATACGTCGCCAACGGGTTGAAGCAGATCAAGACCGATCACGGCCCGCAAAGCATCGGTACGCTGGTCAGCCCGCACAGCACGCTCGAAGAACTGCAGCTAGCGACCCTGCTGACACGCCAACTCGGCAGCGACAACATCGACTACCGCCTGCGCAATGCAGAGTTCGGCGCGTTCGAAGGTATTCGTTGGCTCGGCACATCGATCGCATCGTTGTCGCAACTACAGCGCGTGCTGGTCATCGGTTCGAACCTGCGTAAAGAGCACCCGCTGTTTGCACAGCGCATTCGTCAATCGGTGCGCAAGGGCGGGGCGCTCAGCGTCATCACGTCGTCCACGTTGATGGCCGATGACGACGCGTGGGCTATGAAGGCGGGCAGCGTTGTGCGCGTTGGCGCCGAACAATGGTTCGCCGCATTGGCAGGCATCGCTTCCGCCATCGGGCAAAGCGCTGGCACTACCTCGCCAGTCGAAAGCAAAGACGCACCGAGCGATGTGGCGCAAGCCATTGCAAAGTCGCTGCTCAGCGGCGAGCGCAAAGCCATCCTGCTAGGCAATGCCGCCGCACACCACGCCGACGCGGGAGCGCTGCTTGCGCTGGCCCAGTGGATTGGCGCACAAACCGGCGCGAGCGTCGGTTACCTCACCGAAGCGGCCAATACCGTCGGCGCCCAACTCGTCGGCGCGATGCCGAAGAGCAATGGCCTGAACGCCGCGCAAATGATGGCGGGCGGCCTCAAGGCGGCGTTGATTCTCAACAACGAACCGGTGTTCGATTCCGCCATCGGCGCTGCGGCATCCGATGCTCTGTTCAATGCTCAGATGGTCGTGACGTTGAGCCCGTTCAAGGCCAATCTGGAATTCAGCGATGTGCTGTTGCCCATCGCGCCGTTCACAGAAACACCGGGTACGTTCGTCAACGCCGAAGGACGGCTGCAAAGTTTCCATGCGGTGGTCAAGCCGCTCGGCGAAGCGCGTCCGGCGTGGAAAGTGTTGCGCGTGCTTGCCAATTTGCTCGGTCTTCAAGGCTTCGCATTCGAGTCGACGGCAGACGTGCTTCGCAGTATTGGCGAGGGCACGCAGGTGTCGGCCGACAAGCTGAGCAATGCTACGCAAGCCGTTGCAGCAGCGTCGAACGAAGCTGCTGCGGCACCCGTGGTGGCCAGCATCTATCAGCTCGACTCCATCGTCCGGCGCGCGCCGTCGCTGCAACTCACCGCTGATGCTCGCAGCACCTACGACCGGCACCAAGCAGTCCCGGCCGCAGAGGCGCTGGCATCATGATCGACGCGATTTTTGGCTTCGGCCATGGCCTGATCGGGGCTGGCTGGTGGACCGCCGTGGTCTGGCCAATCGTCTGGACGCTCATCAAGATCGTCGTGGTGGTGCTGCCGTTGATGGGCGCCGTGGCCTACCTCACGCTGTGGGAACGCAAGGCGATCGGCTTCACGCAAATCCGTATTGGTCCAAACCGCACCGGCCCGTTCGGCTTGCTGCAGCCCATCGCGGACGCGCTCAAATTGATGACCAAGGAAATCATCATTCCGACGGTCGCCAACAAGGGCCTGTTCCTGCTCGGCCCGATCATGACGATCATGCCGGCGCTGGCGGCTTGGGCCGTGATTCCGTTTGGGCCTGAAGTCGCGTTGGCCAACATCAATGCCGGGCTGCTGTTCGTCATGGCCATCACCTCGCTGGAGGTCTATGGCGTGATCATTGCTGGTTGGGCTTCAAATTCGAAGTACGCGTTCCTTGGTGCACTTCGCGCATCGGCGCAAATGGTCAGCTACGAAATCGCGATGGGCTTCTGCTTCGTCGTCGTGCTGATGGTGTCGGCCAGTCTCAACATGACCGACATCGTGATGGGGCAGGGCAGGGGTACCTTCGCATCGATGGGCGTCGGTTTGCTGTCGTGGAACTGGTTGTCCTTGCTGCCAATCTTCGTCGTCTACTTCATCTCCGGCCTGGCAGAGACCAACCGTCACCCGTTCGACGTGGTCGAAGGTGAGTCCGAGATCGTCGCGGGCCACATGATCGAGTACTCGGGCATGAGCTTCGCCATGTTCTTTCTGGCCGAATACGCCAACATGTGGCTGGTTTCGATCCTGACCGTCATCCTGTTCCTGGGCGGCTGGTTGCCGCCGTTCGAGTTCCTCAGCTTCATTCCGGGCTGGATCTGGCTGGGCATCAAGACCTTCTGCGTGGTCACGATGTTCCTGTGGGTTCGCTCGACCTTCCCGCGCTTTCGCTATGACCAGATCATGCGGCTCGGTTGGAAGATCTTCATTCCGATCACGCTCGTGTGGCTGGTCGTGGTCGGCGCCTGGATGCAGACCCCTTTCAACATTTGGAAATAAACAGAACTGCCATGACTGCGCCCACCGCCAGCGCGATTGCGCGCTCTTCTACGATCCCGTCCGCGCCTTTCTCCTTGAAAGACTTTCTCGGCAGTTTCATGCTGTTCGAGTTGTTCAAGGGCCTGGCGATCACCGGGAAATATGCTTTCGCCCGCAAGATCACGGTCCAGTTCCCAGAAGAAAAGACGCCGCAGTCGCCGCGCTTTCGTGGGCTGCATGCACTTCGCCGCTATGAGAACGGGGAAGAGCGATGCATCGGCTGCAAGCTGTGCGAGGCCGTCTGCCCCGCGCTGGCGATCACAATCGAAACCGATGTGCGTGACGACGGCTCGCGCCGCACCACGCGCTATGACATCGACCTGACCAAGTGCATCTTTTGCGGCTTCTGCGAAGAGAGTTGCCCGGTCGATTCGATTGTCGAAACGCACATCTTCGAATACCACGGTGAGAAACGCGGCGACCTGTACTTCACCAAAGACATGTTGCTGGCCGTGGGCGATCGCTACGAAAAAGAGATCGCGGCCAACAAGGCTGCCGACGCCAAATACCGCTAACGCGGACTGGCCCGAAACTCGCAACGAACTCGCTCCATGGACGTCAAGACCGGTCTGTTTTATCTATTTGCCGCGGTGCTGCTGTTTGCATCCTTCCGCGTCATCACATCGCGCAATCCCGTGTATGCGGCGCTGTATTTGGTGCTTGCATTTTTCCAGGCGTCTGCTATCTGGCTGTTGCTGCGCGCCGAGTTTCTGGCCATCGCGCTGGTGTTGGTTTACGTCGGCGCGGTGATGGTTTTGTTTCTGTTCGTCGTGATGATGCTCGACATCAATGTCGACAGCTTGCGTGAGGGCTTTTGGAAGCACTTTCCGTTGGCGGCGGCGGTCGGCGCGATCATCGCGCTCGAGATGGCCGGCGTGTTGATGGGCGGTTTCCGCCTCAACGAGTCGCCGCATGCCATGTCTTCGGCTGCCGACAGTTCGAACACGCTCGAACTCGGCAAGCTGCTGTACAAAGAGTATCTCTATCCGCTTGAAATTGCGGCCGTCATCTTGCTGGTCGCCATCATTGCCGCTATTGCGCTGACGTTGCGCACACGCAAGGACAGCAAGCACATGAACCCGTCGGATCAGGTCCGCGTCAAGGCGCGCGACCGCGTGCGCGTCGTGCAAATGGGCGTCACGCGGCCGGCACAACCGGTCGTGCCGGTCACACCTGCTGCACCTGCCGCAGCCGCAGCACCCACGACATCTGCGACAGGGGGCACCAAGGCATGACACTTTCGCTCGGACACTTTCTATCGCTGGGTGCGATGCTCTTCGCGTTGTCTGTCATCGGTATCTTTCTGAACCGTAAGAACCTGATCGTTCTCTTGATGTGCATCGAGCTGATGCTTCTTGCGGTCAACACCAACTTCGTCGCGTTCTCGTACTACCTCGGCGACATGCATGGTCAGATTTTCGTGTTCTTCATTCTGACGGTGGCGGCGGCAGAGTCGGCCATCGGCCTGGCGCTACTGGTGCTGCTGTTCCGCAACAAGTCGAACATCAATGTCGACGAGCTCAACTCGCTCAAGGGCTAAGAGTTTCAACCATGAGCGCAACGCTTTCTGCATCCACCCTGCTGGCGGTTTCCCTGGCGCCGCTGGTCGGCTCCGTCATCGCCGGTCTTTTCGGCACGAAGTTCGGCGGCAATCACATCGGTCGCAAAGTCACGCATTGGCTGACCATCCTCGGCGTCCTGGTAGCTTTCGTCATTTCGGCCCTGACGCTTAAAAGCGTTGTCGTCGATGGCGCTCGTTTCAACGCGACGTTGTACGAATGGATGGTGGTCGGCGGCCTGAAGATGGAAGTCGGCTTTCTGGTCGACGGCCTGACCGCGATGATGATGTGCGTCGTCACCTTCGTCTCGCTCATGGTGCACATCTACACCATCGGCTACATGGAAGAAGACGAAGGCTACAACCGCTTCTTCTCGTACATCTCGCTCTTCACCTTCTCGATGCTGATGCTCGTCATGAGCAACAACATGCTGCAGTTGTTCTTCGGCTGGGAGGCCGTGGGCCTGGTGTCGTATCTGTTGATCGGCTTCTGGTTCAACAAGCCGACAGCCATCTTCGCGAATATGAAGGCGTTTCTGGTCAACCGAGTGGGCGACTTCGGCTTCATCCTGGGCATCGGACTGGTCGCGGCGTACGCTGGCACGCTGAACTACGGTGAAGCCTTCCTCAAGGCCGATAGCTTGGCCACGCTCACCTTTCCCGGTACCGACTGGATGCTGATCACCGTGATCTGCATCTGCCTGTTCATCGGCGCGATGGGCAAGAGTGCGCAGTTTCCGCTGCACGTCTGGCTGCCCGATTCGATGGAAGGCCCAACCCCGATCTCGGCACTGATCCACGCGGCAACCATGGTGACAGCCGGCATTTTCATGGTGGCGCGCATGTCGCCGCTGTTCGAGTTGAGCGACACCGCGTTGAGTTTCATCATGGTGATCGGCGCTATCACCGCGCTGTTCATGGGGTTCCTCGGAATCATCCAGAACGACATCAAGCGCGTCATCGCGTACTCGACGCTGTCGCAGCTCGGCTACATGACGGTCGCGCTCGGCGCCTCGGCCTATTCGGTCGCGGTGTTTCACCTGATGACGCACGCCTTCTTCAAGGCACTGCTGTTTCTCGGCGCCGGCTCGGTCATCATCGGCATGCACCACAACCAGGACATCCGCTGGATGGGCGGCGTGCGCAAGTACATGCCGATCACCTGGATCACCTTCCTGCTCGGCTCGCTGGCGCTGATTGGCACGCCGTTCTTCGCCGGCTTCTACTCCAAGGACAGCATCATTGAAGTGGTGCACGAGAGCCATTTGTGGGGTTCCGGCTTTGCCTACTTTGCCGTGCTGGCCGGTGTATTCATCACCGCGTTCTATTCGTTCCGGCTCTACTTTCTGGTGTTCCACGGCAAGGAGCGCTACGACCAGAATCCGGACGCGCACCATGATGCCCATGCGACGCATGACGCGCACGACGAACACGCAAGCCACGACGAGCCCAACGTGTCGCACGACGCCCACGGCCACGATCCGCACGCCAAGCCGCACGAGTCGCCCTGGGTGGTTTGGCTGCCGCTCGTGTTGCTGGCCATCCCATCCGTGGTGATCGGCTTCCTCACGATCAAGCCAATGTTGTACGGCGGCTTCTTCAAGGACGCGATCCTGATCAATGCGGAAAAGCATCCGGCGATGGAGGAATTGGCGCAAGGCTTCGAGCACGCCGGTTCAGCCGTCGGCATGGCCCTGCACGGTTTCACCGCGCTGCCGTTCTGGCTCGCGCTGGCGGGCGTCGTGTTGTCCTGGTACATGTACATGATCAATCCGGCCTTGCCGGCGGCGATCAAGCGCACGTGCGGTCCGGTCTACCGTCTGCTCGAGAACAAGTATTACCTCGACTGGATCAACGAAAACATCGTCGCGCGCGGTGCGCGGGCACTCGGCACCGGTCTGTGGAAGGGCGGCGACCAAGCCATCATCGATGGCGCCCTCGTCAATGGCTCATGGAAGCTGGTCGGTCGCATTTCCGGTGCGGTGCGCTGGCTGCAGTCTGGCTACATCTACCACTACGCTTTCGCGATGCTGTTGGGCATCTTCGTTTTGATGACGTACTTCGTCTGGTTCAACCGCTAAATTGCCGAGCGCTGGAGAAAAATAAAAATGGGTTTGTTGAGCCTTGCCATTTGGGTGCCGATTGCATTCGGCGCCGTGCTGCTGGCTTTTGGCCGTGACGAGCATGCGACGGCTGTGCGCTGGATCGCTTTGATTGGCTCCATCCTGAGCTTCATCGTCACGATTCCGCTTTTCACGCGCTTCCAGAACGGCAGCGCCGCGATGCAGTTCGTCGAAAAAGAGGGCTGGATCGATCGCTTCCACGTCAATTACCACCTGGGCATCGATGGCATCTCGATGTGGCTGGTGCTGCTGACGTCGTTCATCACCGTCGTCGTGGTGATCTCTGCTTGGGAGGTGATCACCGAGCGGGTGAACCAGTACATGGGTGCGTTCCTGATCTTGTCGGGCTTCATGATCGGCGTGTTCTCCGCGCTGGACGGGCTGCTTTTCTACGTCTTCTTCGAAGCCACGCTGATTCCGATGTACCTCATCATCGGAATCTGGGGCGGGCCGAACAAGATCTACGCTGCCTTCAAGTTCTTCCTGTACACGCTGCTCGGCTCGCTGCTGATGCTTGTCGCGCTGATTTTTCTGTACAACAAGTCCGGCGGCAGTTTCGACATCCTGACGTGGCACCAGTTGCCTCTGACGGGCAGCGTGCAGACCTTCCTGTTCTTCGCCTTCTTCGCTGCATTCGCTGTCAAGGTGCCGATGTGGCCGGTCCACACGTGGTTGCCCGACGTGCACGTCGAGGCGCCCACCGGCGGCTCTGCCGTGCTGGCGGCCATCATGCTGAAGCTCGGCGCCTACGGCTTCCTGCGTTTCTCGATGCCGATCGCTCCCGACGCCTCGCACGAGTGGGCGTGGTTGATGATCACGCTGTCTCTGATCGCAGTGATCTATGTCGGCCTGGTCGCCCTTGTGCAGCAGGACATGAAGAAGCTGGTGGCGTATTCGTCGGTGGCGCACATGGGCTTCGTCACGCTGGGCTTCTTTATCTTCAGCGAACTCGGCGTGTCGGGCGGGATCGTTCAGATGATCGCGCACGGCTTTGTTTCAGGCGCCATGTTCCTCGGCATCGGCGTGTTGTACGACCGGGTGCATTCGCGCCAGATCGCCGACTACGGTGGCGTCGTCAACACCATGCCCAAATTTGCCGCCTTCGCGCTGTTGTTCGCCATGGCCAATTGCGGTCTGCCGGGCACGGCCGGTTTCGTCGGCGAATGGATGGTCATTTTGGGCGCAGTCAAATACAACTTCTGGATCGGCTTCGGTGCCGCAACGGCGTTGATCTTCGGTGCTGCCTACACACTCTGGATGTACAAGCGCGTCTACCTCGGCCCGGTCGGCAACCACCACGTCAAGGAGCTGAAGGACATCAATGCACGCGAGTTCGTGATGCTGTCGCTGCTCGCCATCGCCGTGCTGTGGATGGGCCTGTATCCCAAGCCGTTCACCGACGCGATGAACGCGTCGGTCGACGGTTTGCTTAAGCACGTCGCCGTGTCCAAGATTCCCCGCTGAAGAAGAGAACGAGATGATTGACAAACTCAGCTGGATCACGATTTACCCAGAGGTCGTCCTCCTGGTCATGGCCTGCATCATTGCGCTCGTCGACCTGTCGGGCGAGCCCGGCGCACGCCGCACGCGCACCTATGTACTGACGCTTGCCACGCTGGCGGTGGTCGCAGTGCTGACTGGCCTGAACGCGGCTGACGGCAAGACGATCTACGGCTTCGGCGGCATGGTCGTGAGTGACCCGATGGGCAACTGGCTCAAGTGCTTCGCGACGATCGCCTTGATGGTGACGCTGATCTATGGCCGGCCTTATGCGGCGGATCGCGACATGCTCCGCGGTGGCGAGATGTTCACGATCAGCATGTTCGCGCTGCTCGGCATCTTCGTCATGATGTCCGGCAGCAATTTTCTGTTGATCTACCTCGGGCTGGAGCTGCTCACCTTGTCGAGCTATGCGCTGGTCGCGCTGCGACGCGACAACGCGGTTGCCAGCGAAGCCGCCATGAAGTACTTCGTGCTCGGCGCGATGGCGAGTGGCTTCTTGCTCTATGGCTTGTCGATGATGTACGGCGCGACCGGCTCACTCGACGTCAACGAAGTCTTCAAGGCGATATCGACGCACAAGGTCAATCACCAGGTGCTGGTGTTCGGTCTGGTCTTCATCGTGGCCGGTCTCGGCTTCAAGGTCGGTGCCGCACCGTTCCATATGTGGGTACCCGACGTGTACCAGGGTGCGCCGACCGCCGTCACTTTGCTGATCGGTGCCGCGCCTGAACTTGCGGCTTTCGCCATCATCATTCGCTTGCTGGTCGAAGGCTTGTTGCCACTCGCGATCGACTGGCAACAAATGCTCGCCTTGTTGGCCATCGCGTCCCTGCTGGTCGGTAATCTGGCGGCCATCGCGCAGACCAACCTGAAGCGGATGCTGGCGTACTCGACCATCTCGCAGATGGGCTTCATGCTGCTGGGCCTGGTCGCAGGCGTGGTCAACGGCAATACGTACAACGCACAGTTTGCCTACAGCGCGTCGATGTTCTACATCGTGACCTACGTGCTTACGACTCTCGCGAGCTTCGGCATCATCCTGCTGCTCGCGCGCGAAGGTTTCGAGAGCGAAGAGATCGTCGATCTGGCGGGCCTCAACCAACGCAGCCCGCTGTATGCCGGCGTCATGGCGGTCGCGATGTTCTCGCTGGCCGGCTTGCCGCCGCTGGTCGGCTTCTATGCCAAGCTGGCGGTACTGCAGGCCCTCATCGCCTCGGGGCAGGCCATCTACATCGGGCTCGCGGTCTTTGCCGTGATCATGTCGCTCGTCGGCGCTTTCTATTACCTGCGTATCGTCAAGGTGATGTACTTCGACAAGCCGGTCACTGCCAGCACAGTCTCCGCCAGCATCGACGTGCGCCTCGTGCTGACGCTCAACGGCGCGTTGATCCTGATCCTCGGCATCGTGCCGGGCGGCTTGATGACGCTGTGTGCCAAGGCGATCATCGCCACGCTGACGAGCTGAGCGCGCCGGGTGTCGCAGAGCGCTTCGGTCTGGCTGGTGCTCATCGTGGCGCTGATTGCGGCCAACCTGCCGTTCGCCAACGAGCGCCTGCTGGCACTGGTGCCGCTCTGGAAGCGCGCCAGCAAACCGCTCGCCGCACGATTCGGTGAACTGGTGCTGCTGTATTTCTTGGTGGGCGGTGTCGGTTTGCTCTTCGAGCGCCGACTCGGCCAGATCTCGCCGCAAGGCTGGGAGTTCTACGCGGTGACCGGCGCGCTCTTTATCGTGCTGGCTTTCCCGGGATTCACCTGGCGCTATTTGCTAAAACACCGCAAACACCGGGCTGGCTGATGACCGACGCGCACCTTAGAGAAGAAGCCATCGGCAGTGAAGTGCTGCTCGACGGCAACTTCCTGCACGCAAGGCGCGACACCGTGCGGTTGCCTGACGGTGCAAGTGCCACGCGTGAGTACGTCGTTCATCCCGGCGCCGTGGTGGTGATTCCGATGCTCGACGACGGCCGCATCGTGCTCGAGCGGCAATATCGCTACCCGATCGGGCAGGTGATGATCGAGTTTCCTGCCGGCAAGCTCGATGCCGGTGAAGCGCCGCTGGTATGCGGACAGCGAGAACTGCTGGAAGAAACCGGTTACACGGCCATCGAGTGGGCCCATGCGGGTGCGATGCACCTTGCCGTGGCCTATTCGACCGAAATCATTCACATCTACTTTGCGCGGGGCTTGTCTTTGGGGGAGCGTCAGCTGGACCATGGCGAGTTTCTCGATGTTTTCACCGCCACTCCCGCTGAGCTGCTCTCATGGTGCCGCGACGGTACCCTGACCGATGCCAAGACGTTGACTTGTGCGCTGTGGCTGCAAAATGTCCTCTCCGGTGCCTGGACGCTCGATTGGCAGATGGCCACCCACGCAGCCGCCAACCGATAATCGGTCGCATGAAGGTCCTCAACCTCCAATGCGCACAGGGCCACGGCTTCGAGGGGTGGTTCGCGTCGAACGAAGCCTTCGACATGCAACATGCTGGTGGTCTGGTCGAATGCCCGATGTGCGGCGACACTGGCATCGTCAAGCTCCTGACGGCGCCTCGTCTGAATCTCGGCAACTCCAGAGCGCCAGAATCCGAGCCGTCTTCATCGCGCGAAGTCTCGGCACCGACCACACCGGAGGCGCGTTGGATGCGTGCTGTCCGCGAGGTCATGGCCAACACTGAAAACGTCGGCGATCGTTTTGCCGACGAGGCACGCAAGATGCACTATGGCGAAGCCGAAGAGCGCAGCATTCGCGGTCAGGCGACGCGCGAGCAAGCCGAAGCGTTACTCGACGAAGGCATCGCGGTGATGCCATTGCCGTTGCCGCCGGCGCTCAAAGAGACGCTGCAGTAATCGACTGCCTCGTCGGCACCTGTGCCCGCCGATCAGCGCACTTGTTGCGCTGCACCCGAACCGAGTCTCAGGCCCGGCCTCAAGCTGTGAACTGCAATGCTGCGAGCCGCGCGTAGATGCCGCCTTGCGCCACCAGCGCCGCATGCGTGCCCTGTTCGACAATGGCGCCATGATCGAGCACGATGATGCGATCTGCCTTTTGCACGGTCGCCAATCGGTGCGCGATCACGATCGTCGTTCGGCCCGCCATCGCGGTTTCAAGAGCTGCCTGCACCATGCGTTCGCTTTCGGCATCCAGCGCGCTGGTCGCTTCATCCAGCAACAACAGAGGAGGGTTCTTCAGCATGGCGCGCGCGATGGCGATGCGTTGCCGCTGGCCGCCTGACAGCCGCACGCCGCGCTCGCCGAGAAAGGTTTCGTAGCCCTCAGGTAGCGCAGTCAAAAAGTCGTGCGCAAAGGCGGCGCGTGCGGCGGCATGAACCTCATCCGCGCTGGCTTCGGGCCGACCGTAGCGGATGTTCTCGAATGCGCTGGTCGAAAAGATCACCGCATCCTGGGGCACCAAACCAATGCGATGACGCAAATGATCGAGTGACAAATCAGCCAGCGGTACGCCGTCCAGCAACAGCTGACCCGACTGCGGGTCGTAGTAGCGCAGCAGCAACTGGAACACCGTGCTCTTGCCGGCACCACTGGAGCCGACCAGCGCCACAGTTTCGCCCGGCGCGACGGCGAGGCTGAAATCGCGCAGCGCCGCGGTGCCGGGGCGCGAAGGGTAGTGAAAGGTCACCGCATCGAAGCTCACCGCGCTGCCGGAGGGCGGCACCGGCGCAGCGACCGGCCGCACGGGCGACACGATGGCGGGCACCGCGTGGAGCAATTCCATCAAACGCTCGGTGGCGCCGGCTGCACGCAGCAAGTCACCGTAGACCTCGCCGAGCACCGCGGCCGCGCTGGCCAGAATGATCACGTACACGACCGTCTGGCCCAGGTGGCCGGCGGTGATCTCGCCGTGCAACACGGCTTGCGTGCCTTGGTAAAGGCCCCAGAGCAGCGCCGCCGATGTGGCGATGATGATGAATGCCACGAGCACCGATCGCGCTTTGGTTCGACGTATGGCAGTGTTGAAGGCCGCGTTGGTCGATGCGTCGAAGCGCTCGGCCTCCCGCTTCTCTGCGGTGTAGCTCTGCACCACGGGAATGGCGTTGAGCACCTCCGCAGCAATGGCGCTCGAATCGGCGACACGGTCCTGGCTGGCCCGCGACAGCTTCCGCACGCGCCGACCGAACCACATGCTCGGGAGCACCACCAGCACGAGGATGAGCAGCACTTGCGTCATCACGTACGGATTCGTCCACACCAGCATCGCCAGCGCGCCGATGCCCATCACCGCATTGCGCAGGCCCATGCTGAGCGACGAGCCGACCACCGTTTGCACCAGCGTCGTATCGGCGGTAAGGCGTGACAGCACCTCGCCGGTCTGAGTCGATTCGAAGAACACGGGGCTCTGGCGCAACACGTGCGCGTACACCGCGTTGCGCAAGTCGGCCGTGACGCGCTCGCCGAGCCAACTCACCGTATAGAAGCGCAACGCCGAGAAGAGGCCCAGCGCCACGGCGACGCCAAACAGTTCCAGAAAATGGTCGCGCAGGGCCATCGTCTGCGCGCCTTTGTCGGTCGAGACGAGCCCGCCATCGATCAAGCTGCGTAACGCCAACGGAAATACCAGCGTCGTCACGGCGGCCAGGACCAGAAACAGCGCTGCCATGCCGATCTGGACCCTGTAGGGCCGGAGGAAGGGCCGCAACCCAGACAGTGACTTGGGCTCGCCTTTGGCGCCAGCGGAGGTACCGGAAGGGGCGGTAGACGACACAGGGGAAGACGCAGCAGGGGGTGCGGCGGAAGGTGCAGACGGCACAGCAGGAACAGGCATCGGATGATTCTAACGAATGCTGTCGTTACAAAGGTCGCCTTGACAGTAATTGCCGCGGCAGCTAATATTTATTCATCATGAACGAGTCAAAAAGCCAAGAAACAGCGTCTTCGCTAGGGGAAACCCCAGTCGAATCGGTGCCTGCTTTCTATAAAGCGGAGACTTATCGCGCTGAGGAGAGCGTGGGCTATCTGATGCGGCGGATCATGACCGCGGTGGGCCAATCGGTGGAATCCAAGATGTGCGGCCCCGGCAATCCGACTTATCCGCAGTGGATTCCGCTGCACAAATTGCAGATGGGCAAGGCAACCACAGTGGCCGAATTGGCGCGCGAATGCGAGCTCGATACCGGCGCCATGACACGCCTGCTCGACCGTCTTGAGAGTAAAGGACTTTGCAAGCGCGTGCGTTCACTGACCGATCGCCGCGTCGTCAACATCGAGCTGACCGATGAAGGCCGCTCTGCCGCAGAACAAGTACCGCACGTGTTGAGTCGTGTGCAAAACGAACATCTCGCCGGTTTCAGCCATGAAGAGTGGGAACAGCTCAAAGGCTACCTGCGCCGCATCCTCGACAACGCACAAGCCCTGTCGGCTCGTGGAGAAAAAAATGAAAACACTTCGTCGTCCTCTTGAGTCTTCCGCTTCCGGCGCCTTCGCATTAGGTGCGCTGGCGCTCGCATCTGCACTGATGTTGGCCGGTTGCGCCGATATGGCCGGCATCGGCGCGCACGCCAAGCTGCGCGATGCCGATTCGCTTGGTTTTACTGCTGCGGTACCTTCAAACGGCACTGTAACCCTCAACCCATCGGAAGGTGTCGATCCGCGCTGGTGGACCGCTTTCGGCGACGCGCAACTCAATACGCTGATCGATCAAGCGGTCGAGGGCAATCCGAACCTGCAAGTGGCCCGCGCCCGGCTGGCTCGCGCGCAGGCTTCGGTCGATGTCATCGGCGCCGCCGACAAGCCGCAGCTCAATGGCCAGTTCGATGCCAACCGCACCAAGTTCAGCAAGAACTACATCTACCCGTCGCCGCTGGGTGGATCGATTCAGGAGATCGGCACTCTGCAGCTCAATGGCAGCTGGGAACTCGACTTCTTCGGCAAGAACCGCACTGCGCTCGACGCCTCCATCGGTTCGGCCAATGCTGCCGCTGCCGATGAGCAAGCGTCGCGCGTCATGCTCTCGGCCAATGTGGCGCGTGGATACTTTCAGTGGGCACGCCTGACCGGCCAGCTCGCGGTTGCACAACGCACCTTGTCGCAGCGCGACGAAACCTTGAAGCTGGTGCGCGACCGGGTGTCCGCCGGCCTCGATACGCGCCTCGAGCTGCGCCAGAGCGAAGGCGGTCTGCCAGAAGCGCGCCAGCAGATCGAATCGATCAACGAGCAGATCGCCCTTGCACAGCACGCGCTCGATGCGCTCGTCGCCAAGCCGAATGTCACGCAAAGCCTGGTGCCACCTGCGCTGGACTCGGTCAAGGCGATCGCGTTGCGGTCAAACATTCCGGTCGACCTGCTGGGCCGCCGCGCCGACATCGCGGCAGCGCGATGGCGCGTCGAAGCGGCCACGAGCGACGTCGCCAACGCGCGCACGCAGTTCTATCCGAACATCAATCTGACCGCGTTTGCGGGCTTCCAGTCGATCGGCTTCAGCAACCTCGTAAAGAGTGGAAGCCAGCAGTGGGGCGTGGGCCCCGCCATCCGCTTGCCTATCTTCGAAGGTGGCCGTCTGCGCGCCAACCTGCGCGGCAAGGCATCGGACCTCGACGCTGCGATCGAAACCTACAACGCCACCGTGATCGACGCGGTACGCGACGTGGCCGACCAGGTCGCCAGCGCACAGTCGATCACGCGGCAGCAAACAGAACAACGCAATGCAGAAGTCGCTGCCGAAGGCGCCTATGACATTGCGGTGCAGCGTTACCGCGCCGGCCTTGGCAACTACCTGCAGGTGCTGACGGCCGAAACGACTGTGCTGGCGCAGCGCCGGCTCGCGGTCGACCTGGCGGCGCGCGCACTCGACACGCAGGTGTCGTTGGCGCGTGCCCTCGGCGGCGGCTACCAGCCGCCGGTGAACACTGCCTCGGCACAGATCAACTGACGAACTGTCGACTCCAATACTTCGCTGAATTTATCGATCAAGAAGACGCATCACCATGAACGACAACAACACTCCGCCAACGGCAGCTCCTGCAGCCTCCGTCTCTTCTGAAGCGCCTGCGGCCAGCAACGGCAAGCGCCGTCGCGCACTGACCGCTCTGGCAGCGGTCGTCATCGTCGTGGGTGGCGGTTGGGGCGTCTACGAATGGCTGGTTGCAAGCCACTACGAAGACACCGACAACGCTTACGTGCAAGGCAACGTCATCCAGATCACACCGCAGATCAGCGGCACCGTCATGTCCATCATGGCCGACGACACCGACTTCGTGAAAGCCGGCCAGCCGCTGGTGCAGCTCGATCCGGCGGACGCCAAGGTCGCGCTCGACCAGTCCGAAGCCGCTCTGGCGCAAGCCGTGCGCCAGGTGCGCACGCTGTATGCCAACAACGGCTCGCTGGCGGCACAGGTCACGCTGCGCCAGTCGGACATCGTCAGGGCACAGAGCGACATCGCGCGGGCGCAAGACGATCTGCAACGTCGCCAGGCGCTGTCCGGCAATGGCGCTGTGTCGAAAGAAGAACTGAGCCATTCCGAAACCGCGCTTGCCAATGCCAAGAGCGCGCTGGCGGCTGCTCAGGCAGGCGTTGTCACTGCACGTGAACAGCTGTTGAGCAACCAGTCGTTGACCGATGGCACCAGCGTCGCAGACCACCCGAGCGTGCTGTCCGCCGCGGCCAAGGTGCGCGAGGCCTACCTCGCCACGCAGCGCGTCGCGATGCCCGCACCGGTCGACGGCTACGTTGCCAAGCGCACGGTGCAGCTTGGCCAGCGCGTCGCTGCCGGCACGCCGATGATGTCGATCGTGCCGCTCAACCAAGTGTGGGTCGATGCCAATTTCAAGGAAGTGCAGCTGCGCAACATCCGTCTCGGTCAGCCCGTAAAACTCACCGCCGACCTGTATGGCAAAAAGATCGAATACAACGGCAAGGTCGCGGGCTTGGGCGTGGGTACCGGTGCAGCCTTTGCGCTCTTGCCTGCACAAAACGCGACCGGCAACTGGATCAAGGTGGTGCAGCGTGTGCCGGTGCGCATCACGCTCGACCCGGAGCAATTGAAGACCAGCCCGCTGCGCGTCGGTTTGTCGATGGACGCGGAGATTGATGTCAGCGCTAAGGACGGAAAGATGCTGGCCGACGCGCCCCGCGCTTCAGCGTTGTCGCAGACCCAGGTCTACAGCTCGGAAGACAACGGCTCCGACGCGGTCGTGCAACGCATTATCGCGGCCAATCTCGCCGGTGCGGTGCCTGCGCTGGCGAGCGGCGCGAAGGGCACGGCTGCGCCCGCGGCCAAGGCGACAGCACCCGGCGCTGCCGTGTCGGCCGTGCCGCCGCAGGCCAGCGTCGCGCGGCCCGCGGCCGTCGCCATGTCGGGCAACCACGGCTAGTCGCCGGCCCCGATCCGCACGCTCCCCCGTTCTCTTTTACACGCACAGCCGCATACGCACGCGATGGCCACTGCTCCCGCATCCGCTCACATTGTCCACGCGCCGCTCGAAGGCGCTGCGCGCGTCTGGGGCACGATCGCGCTCTCGGCTGCGACCTTCATGAACGTGCTCGATTCGTCGATCGCGAACGTGTCGCTCCCCGCAATTTCCGGCGACCTCGGCGTCAGTTCGACGCAGGGCACCTGGGTCATCACCAGCTTCGCGGTGGCCAACGCCATCGCGGTGCCTCTCACCGGCTGGCTTTCGCAGCGGTTCGGTCAGGTCAGGCTCTTCATGGCCAGCGTGATCCTGTTCATGTTCGCCTCGTTCTTGTGCGGTATCGCGCCGAACATGACCACGCTGATTCTGTTCCGCGCGCTGCAGGGCTTTTGCGCCGGGCCGATGATTCCGCTGTCGCAGACCTTGCTTCTCGCCAGCTATCCGCGGGCGCTCGCCGGCCTCGCGATGGCTATGTGGGCGATGACGACGCTGGTCGCGCCGGTGATGGGCCCGCTGCTCGGCGGTTGGATTACCGACAACATCTCGTGGCCGTGGATTTTCTATATCAACATCCCGGTGGGCGTGCTCGCGGCGTCGATTACCTGGGTGCTCTACCGCAAGCGTGATTCGACCATCGTGAAGGCGCCGATCGATTCGGTGGGGTTGACGCTGCTGGTGCTGTGGGTGGGCTCGATGCAGCTAATGCTCGACAAGGGCAAGGAGCTCGATTGGTTTCATTCGCCTGAGGTGGTGACGATGGCCGTTGTGGCCGTCGTGGGGTTCGCCTTCTTCATCATCTGGGAGCTGACTGAAGAGCATCCGGTCGTCGACCTTTCACTGTTCAAACGCCGCAACTTCTGGTCGGGTGCCCTGGCCACCGCCGTGGGGTATGGGCTGTTCTTTGGCAACGTCGTGTTGCTGCCGCTCTGGCTGCAGCAGTACATGGGCTACACCGCGACGCAGGCCGGCATGGTGCTGGCGCCCGTCGGCGCATTGGCCATCGTGCTGTCCCCGCTGGTCGGGCTCACCGTGGCCAAAGTCGATCCGCGGCGCTACGTCACCTTCTCGTTCCTGGTGTTCGCGCTCGTGCTGTGGATGCGTTCGCGCTTCAACACGTCGGCCGACATCGCCACCATCATGGTGCCGACGATCATCCAGGGCGTGGCGATGGCGTTCTTCTTTATCCCGTTGGTAACCATCACACTGTCGGGCCTGACGCCCGATCGAATTCCTGCAGCTTCGGGCCTGTCGAATTTTTTACGGATCACCGCGGGCGCCATGGGCACCTCGATCGTCACGACCGTTTGGGACAACCGCGCGACGACGCACCACGCGCAACTGGCCGAGTCGATCAACCAGGGCAACTCTGCAGCAACCGGCATGATCTCCGGATTGCAAAGCAACGGCTTCAGTGCCGATCAGGTACTGGCGCAGATCAACCGGCTGATCGACCAGCAATCCTTCATGCTGGCGGCCAACGATGTTTTCTACGCGTCGGCTGTCTTGTTCATTTTCCTGATTCCGCTGGTCTGGCTTGCCAAACCGGCCAAGGGCGGCGCGGGTTCCGATGCCGCGGCGGGTGCGCACTGAATCCTGCGCGGCCGGACGCGCTTCCGGCCGCGTAGGAGAGCGCCGGGTTGCAGTGCAGCATAGGCATTTGCCCCAGTAGAAAGCGCCGAACCGCGAGATAACATGCGTCCGCGCAGCCATGGTGGCGCGCTCGAATGGACCGCATGATCGAAATTTCCTTCCAGCAACCGGGCGACCGCGCGAGATGAGCGACGTCATTCTCGAAACACGTCAGCTCACCAAGGAATTCAAAGGTTTCACCGCGGTCAGCAAGGTCGATCTGGCAGTCAAGCGCGGATCGATCCACGCCCTGATCGGCCCCAACGGCGCCGGCAAGACGACCTGCTTCAACCTCCTGACCAAATTCCTCGAGCCGACGTCCGGCACGATCCTCTTCAACGGCCATGACATCACGAACGAGCGGCCTGCGCAAATCGCGCGCCGCGGCATCATTCGCTCGTTCCAGATTTCCGCAGTGTTCCCTCACCTCACGTTGCTCGAAAACGTGCGCCTCGGATTGCAGCGTTCACTCGGCACCTCTTACCACTTCTGGAAAAGCGAAAATTCGTTGAAGCCGCTCGACGATCGCGCTCGCGCTTTGCTGGCCGAGGTCGGGCTGGAGGACCTGGCTGAGGAGCAGACGGTAAACCTGCCCTACGGCAGCAAGCGCGCCCTCGAGATCGCCACCACGCTGGCGATGGAGCCCGAGCTGATGTTGCTCGACGAGCCGACGCAGGGCATGGGCCACGAAGACGTGCACCGCGTGGCCGAACTGATCAAACGCGTGGCCGCAGGCCGCACCATCCTGATGGTCGAGCACAACATGAGCGTGGTGTCGACCATCGCCGACACCATCACCGTGCTGCAGCGCGGCGCCGTGCTGGCCGAGGGGCCGTACGCTGAAGTCTCGAAGAACCCGCTGGTGATGGAGGCCTACATGGGCACCACCGACGGACAGCTCGCCGGCGCTCATTCATGACCGCCGCACTGGAGATCAAGGGCCTGGAAGCCTGGTACGGCGAGTCGCACGTGTTGCACGGCGTCGACATGGTCGTGCAGCCCGGCGAAGTCGTCACGCTCCTCGGCCGCAACGGGGCCGGGCGCACGACCACGCTGCGCGCCATCATGGGGCTGACGGGTGCGCGCAAAGGCAGCATCCAGGTCAACGGCGTCGAAACCATTTCGATGGCGACCTACCGCATCGCGCACCACGGCATCGGCTATTGCCCGGAAGAGCGCGGCATTTTCGCCAGCCTCTCGTGCGAAGAAAACCTGATGCTGCCGCCGCAACTTAAAGGCGCTGGCCCGGGCATGTCGGTCGAAGAAATCTACGACATGTTCCCCAACCTGGCCGAGCGCCGCCACAGCCAGGGTACGCGTCTCTCGGGCGGTGAGCAGCAGATGCTGGCGGTCGCGCGCATCTTGCGCACGGGAGCCAAGCTGCTGCTTCTCGACGAGATATCCGAAGGGCTCGCGCCCGTCATTGTTCAAGCCCTCGCACGCATGATTCACATGCTGCGTCGCAAGGGCTACACCGTGGTCATGGTCGAGCAGAACTTCCGCTTTGCCGCACCGCTGGCCGATCGCTTCTACGTGATGGAGCACGGACGCATCGTCGAGAAGTTCGGCGCTGCCGAACTCGAAGCCAAGATGCCGGTCCTCCACGAACTGCTCGGCGTTTGACTGCTCTTAAATTTCATCTTTCTTTCGGAGAAATCTTCATGAACAAGAAACTTACCGCACTCGCAATCGCCATGGGTGCTCTCACTCTTGCCACCGCCGCTCAGGCGCAAGAGAAAGTCAAGATCGGCTTCATCACCGACATGTCCAGCCTTTACTCGGACGTCGAAGGCAAGGGCGGCGTGACGGCCATCCAGATGGCGATCGACGACTTCGGCGGCAAGGTGCTGGGCCAGCCGATCGAGCTGATGTCGGCAGACCACCAGAACAAGCCCGACATCGCCGCATCGAAGGCGCGCGAGTGGATCGATACGCAAGGCATCACGCTGCTGTTCGGCGGCACCAACTCCGGCACCGCGCTGGCGATGGCCAAGGTGGCGCAAGAAAAGAAGCGTGTCTACATCAACAACGGCGCCGGCACCTCTGCGCTCACTAACGATCAGTGCAGCCCGTACACCATCCACTATGCGTACGACACGGTGGCGCTGGCCAAGGGCACGGGTGGCGCGGTGGTCGACCAAGGCGGCAAGAGCTGGTTCTTTTTGACGGCCGACTACGCATTCGGCCAGGCGCTAGAAGCCGACACCACCGCCATCGTCAAAGCCAAGGGTGGGACGGTGCTGGGCGCGGTTCGTCACCCACTCAACGCGTCCGACTTCTCGTCGTTCCTGCTGCAGGCACAAAACTCCAAGGCGCAGATTCTCGGTCTGGCGAACGCTGGCGGTGACACCATCAACTCGATCAAGGCCGCGAAAGAGTTCGGCATCAACAAGACCATGAAGATCGCCGGTCTGCTGGTGTTCCTTTCGGACGTCCACAGCTTGGGTCTGAAGAACACCGAAGGCCTGTTGCACACCACCAGTTTCTACTGGGACCTGAACGACAAGACACGCGCCTGGTCGAAAAAGTTCTTCGACAAGACCAAGCGCATGCCGACCGACGTGCAGGCCGCCGATTACTCGTTCACCACGAACTACCTGAAGGCCATCGAAGCCGCGAAGACGACCGATGCCGACAAGGTCATGGCGCAGCTCAAGAGCATGAAGATCGACGACTTCTACGGCAAGGGCCAGATTCGCGCGGACGGCCAGTACATCCACGACATGTTGCTGGTGCAGGCCAAGTCGCCGGCGGAGTCGAAGCAGCCTTGGGACTACCTGAAAGTCATCAAGGTGATGCCGGGTGAGCAGGTCTTCACGACCAAGGCCGAAACGAAATGCGCGACTTGGAAGTGATGGCGTCGACCATGAACAAGGCATTTGCCCTCTCGGTCTTTTCGGCCGCCATGGCGTTTGGCGTCGGCGCAGCGCATGCCCAAGCCACCGACAAAGTACGCATCGGTTTCATCACCGACATGTCCAGCTTGTATTCGGACGTCGACGGCAAGGGCGGCGTGACTGCCATCCAGATGGCGATCGACGATTTCGGCGGCAAGGTCAACGGCATGCCGATCGAGCTGCTCACCGCCGACCACCAGAACAAGGCCGACATCGCCGCATCGAAGGCGCGCGAGTGGATGGACACGCAGGGCCTGTCGATGCTGATAGGGGGTACCAACTCTGGTACCGGTCTCGCCATGGCAAAGGTGGCGCTGGAGAAAAAGCGGCCCTTCATCGCGATCGGTGCCGGCTCCTCGGCGCTTACCAACGAACAGTGCAGCCCCTATACGGTTCACTACGCCTATGACACGGTGGCGCTGGCCAAGGGCACGGGCGGCGCGGTGGTCGATCAGGGCGGCAAGAGCTGGTTCTTTCTGACGGCCGACTACGCCTTCGGACAGGCGCTCGAAACCGATACTGCCAATGTCGTCAAGGCAAAGGGCGGCACCGTGGTGGGCGCGGTGCGCCATCCACTCAATGTGCCGGACTTCTCATCGTTCCTGCTGCAGGCACAAAACTCCAAGGCGCAGATCCTCGGTCTGGCGAACGCGGGCGGCGACACCGTCAACGCCATCAAGGCGGCGCGTGAGTTCGGCATCACCAAGACGATGAAGATGGCGGGCCTGCTCGTCTTCATCAGCGACATCCACAGCCTTGGTCTGAAGAACACCGAGGGCCTGTTGCTCACCACCAGCTGGGACTGGAATCTCAACGACGAATCGCGCAAGTTCGGCAACCGCTACTTCGAGAAGATGAAGCGCATGCCGACCGACATCCAGGCCGCCGACTACTCGGCCACGACGACTTACCTGAAAGCCGTGCAGGCGCTCAAATCAACCGATTCCGACAAGGTCATGGCGCACTTGAAGAGCACGCCCATCAAGGACTTCTATGCCCAGGGCACGGTGCGCCCCGATGGTCGCTTCGTGCACGACATGTATCTGATGCAGGTTAAATCGCAGGCCGAGTCCAAGCAGCCTTGGGACTACTACAAGGTCGTCTCCAAATTGCCCGGCGACCAGGTGTTCACCACCAAGGCAGAGAGCAAGTGCGCTCTCTGGAAGTAACGCCCTCTACACCGTGACGCCTCGAACGTTTTCATGACCATCTCATTGCCCGGCCTTCTGAGCCAGCTCCTTCTGGGGCTGGTCAACGGCTCGTTTTATGCCATGTTGAGTCTTGGCTTGGCCGTGATCTTCGGCCTGCTCAACGTCATCAACTTCGCGCACGGCGCCTTGTTCATGATGGGTGCGCTGCTGACATGGATGGCCCTGAACTACCTCGGGCTGGGCTACTGGCCCATGCTCTTCATCGCGCCTGTGGTGGTCGGCATTTTCGGGGTGCTTATCGAGCGCCTGTTGCTGCGCTGGATCTACAAGCTCGATCATTTGTACGGCCTGCTGCTCACGCTTGGGCTCACCTTGCTCATCGAGGGCGCTTTTCGCTCGGTCTACGGGGTATCGGGCCTCGGCTACGACGCACCGGAGCTGCTCGACGGCGCGACCAACCTCGGATTCATGGTGCTGCCCAACTACCGGGCCTGGGTCGTTGTCGTGTCGCTGGTCGTGTGTTTCGCAACGTGGTTCGTCATCGAGCGGACCAAGCTCGGCGCGTACCTGCGGGCCGGCACCGAGAACCCGCGGCTGGTCGAAGCGTTCGGCGTCAACGTGCCGTTGATGGTGACGCTGACTTACGCCTTCGGCGCCGCGCTGGCGGCCTTCGCGGGCGTGCTGGCGGCACCCGTGATTCAGGTCACGCCGCTGATGGGGCAAAACCTCATCATCGTGGTGTTCGCGGTGGTGGTCATTGGCGGCATGGGTTCGATCATGGGATCGATCCTCACCGGCCTCGGGCTCGGCATCGTCGAAGGCTTTACCAAAGTGTTCTACCCGGAGGCATCGTCCACCGTCGTTTTCCTGATCATGGTCATCGTGCTGTTGATTCGCCCCGCCGGCCTGTTCGGCAAAGAAAAGTAAGGCGACCGGCATGAACATGAAAAAGATATCCACGATCGTCTACGGACTGTTGTTCATCGCATTGCTGTTCGCGCCGTTCTTCGGTGCCTATCCGGTGTTCGTGATGAAGCTGATGTGCTTCGCGCTGTTCGCCGCGGCCTTCAACTTGCTGTTGGGCTACACCGGCTTGCTGTCGTTCGGCCACGCTGCGTTTCTGGGCGGCTCGGCTTACGTTGCCGGCTACTCGATGAAGGCCTGGGGCCTGACGCCTGAGCTGGGGCTTCTTCTTGGCACCGTCACCGGTGGACTGCTCGGCTGGTTGTTCGGGGTGTTGGCGATTCGTCGTCAGGGCATCTACTTTGCGATGATCACGCTGGCGCTGGCGCAGATGATGTTCTTCGTTGCGCTGCAGGCCAAATTCACCGGCGGCGAAGACGGCCTGCAAGGCGTGCCGCGTGGCAAGCTGTTTGGCCTGCTCGATTTGTCGAGCGACCTCACGATGTACTACGTCGCGCTCGCGGTGGTGGTGGCGGGATTCCTGCTGATCGCGCGAACCATCCATTCGCCGTTTGGCCAGGTGCTGAAAGGCATCAAGGAAAACGAGCCGCGTGCGCTCTCGCTGGGTTACGACGTCGCGCGATTCAAGCTGCTGGCGTTCGTGATCTCTGCCGCATTGTCGGGTCTGGCCGGCTCGCTCAAGACCTTGGTGCTCGGCTTCGCGACATTGAGCGACGTGCACTGGACCGCATCGGGTCAGGTCGTTTTGATGACACTGGTCGGTGGTCTCGGTACGCTGTCGGGCCCGATCGTCGGCGCGGCCGTGGTCGAGCTGCTCGAGAACAAGATCGGCGAGTTCGGCAACCTGCTGGCCCGCCTCACGTCCATCGAGTGGTTCAACACGCTGGGCGAGTCGGTGACGATGGTCACCGGCTTGATCTTCGTGATCTGCGTGCTGGCATTCCGACGCGGGATCATGGGCGAGATCATCGCGCTGATCAAGCGCAAGTAGCGCAGCGAATCAGCGGGTCAAAGCTGGAGCGGCGCGGCGTAGCCCGTCATCTCCAGGTAGCCCCTGCCCACGCGCTTGCCCTGCGCGTCGAGCAGTTCGCTCAGGCCTTCCCAGTACACGCCGCCGGTCGCACCGCTACCGTCCAGTTCCTGATCGTCGAGCAAGGCGCGCACGGTAAACGTGCCAGCAGAAGTCTGCACGCGCCAGCGCGTCGGGTAGATCGCCTTTGTGCGCGGGCTGGTCCATGTGCTTTCGGCTTGGAACCGAACCTCGTTCTCGCTGAACGAACGCGACGCGCCGCCCTTTTGGCGCATCGAGCCGCCGGCCCACAACGCACTGCCGTCGCGACGCCGCAGATGAAAGGCGGTGAGGGCGCTGCCATCGTCCAGGTTCATGCCGATCCAGTCCCAACCCACCGCGTCCGGATGCAGCAGCGCTTCGCTGACCTCGTGGTCGAGCCAGGCCGTTCCGGTGACATCGAAGGCGCGGCCTTGCAGCGTCAGCCGGCCTTGCGCGGCGAGCTGAGGCTCGCTGTAGTAGTAGCTGGCCTGATCGGGCGAGGGCCCCTTGCGCGAGAGGCCGGCATCGCCCTGCAACAGCACCGGCTGCGTCGGCGCAAAGTGCAGGTCGATGGCGAATCCTTCAGCTGCGACATGCGCTTCGTAGGTGCCTTGCGAGTCAGGTCGACGCACCAGGGACCAGTCGCGCAGCTTGACGTCGGTGTCGCTCTGACTGGCCGAAGCGACGCCGAACCCCTCGCGCGCAATGCGCTGGTCGTGCCAGAGCTTCTTGCCCTCCAGATCGGTGATGGCGGCATGCGCGAACACGATCTGCTTGGCGGCGAAGGCCGAATTCAACGGCTTTGCAGCATCGATCCGCGAGCGAAAAAACGTGACCTGGTAGCCGAACTCGCGCCCGTCCTGCGCGCGTGCATGGCCGGTGATGTACCACCACTCTGTCGCGAGATCGGGATGGCTGCCGAAGTCGCGTGGGAACTGCAGGGTGCGGGGCGGCAACGCCCAGAGAGGCATCGCGAAAGGAACAGCGAGCGCGGCCACTGCAGTTCGCAGCAGCGTTCGACGCGAGGGGCTCGATGCGCCTGATTGCGCTGCCGAACTTGCCGGCCTCAGAGGACTTTCCCGTCGTGTCGCCATCACCAATCCTCCTTCACCGCCAACACCGCATCCCGCCCGGCCGCCGCACGCCCTGCGAGCCAGGCGGTCACAGTGCCGGCGGCGACCACTGCCGCACACAACGCGATCAAGCGCAGCCATGGCAGCAGCAGATCCATGGTCCAGTGAAAGCTTTGCGGGTTCACCACTTTCACCAGCACCACCGATACCGCCAGCCCGAGCACCAGGCCGGCCACCGCGCCGATGCCGGTCCACGCCGCGCCTTCGCCGGCGACGATCGCCAGCACCTGTCGTCGCGTGAAGCCGAGGTGCGCGAGCAAGCCGAATTCCTTGCGGCGCGCCAGCACCTGCGCGCTGAAGCTCGCGGCAATGCCGAACAGCCCGATGGCGATCGCAACTGCTTGCAGCCAGTAGGTGACGGCAAAGCTGCGGTCGAAGATGCGCAACGAGGTCGCGCGAATCTGACTGACCGACGAGATCTCGATCGGCTCGCCGCCCGCCCCACCGGCCGCGATGCTGCGCGCTGCCGATGCACGCACTGCTGCCTGCACCGATGCTTCTTCCGCGCCGGGCGCGAGCCACAGCGCGATGTCGCTGACGTTGCGGTCGCCCGTCAGCTTCTCAAAATCGCGCGCGCCCAATGTGATGGCGCCGAACTGCCGCACGTAGTCCCGCCAGATGCCGGCGACGAAGAAGATCGGTGGCATTGCCTGTGACGCGTTCGCGGCACTCCCAGCACCCGGCGCATTCGTCGTGCTCGTGCCAAACGCCTTTGACAGCGGCGCGAAGACATCTCCGGGCCTCGCCCCGTACAACTCGACCATCGCCTCGCTGACGTAGATGCCGATCTGCCCCGCCGGCACCGGCAATGCCGCCGTCATCAGCGGTAGCGAGCGAGACACGTCGTCGTCGAGGTCGCGTGCAATCAGCGTCACGGCGGGCCGCGTGGCATCGAGCAGCAAAGGTCGGGTGCGCAGCGTGCCGGTGCGCGCCACGCCCGGCACTTGCGCCAGCGACTGCACGAAGCTGGGCATGAAAGGCGCGAGATCGCCAATGCCGGAATTGCCAGCCGACGCACTTCGCACATAGAGATCGGCCGGCAGCACGACGTCGAGCCAGCGCGTGACCGAGTCGCGAAAGCTCGCCACCATCACCGTCAGCGCGACGGCAAGACTCAGGCTGGCGACCACGCCGCTCACCGCGACCGCGGCAGTGCCGCGCATGCGTCGAGCGCGCTCGATGGCGAGCATCGGCAGCACGTGTTGCGCGAACAGCGGTGCGATGCGGTCGTACAACAGCGCGATCAACCAGGGCAGCGCGGTGATGCCGCCGACCAGCAGGCACGCGACCGAAAGGTACGCGGCGATCGGGATGCCGAAGATGGCGGGCGCGGTGGCCAAGGCGATGCCGAGCGCGACGAGCGCGATCGCCAGCCAGTGGCCGTTGCCAGCCGCCGGCGCTGCACCGAGCCCCTTCAGCGTCTGCGCTTCCGGCAACAACATGGCAGCCCGTGCCGGCCACCAGCCGCCGACCAGTGCAGCGATCACGCCGAGGCCGCCGTAGAGCAGCGCAGAAGGCGTGCTCCAGTGC
>NZ_JASJXG010000020.1:0-84014 GCF_035018765.1 Variovorax sp. RTB1 | reverse complement strand
GTGTCCACCTATTTGTAGTGGACACCATCGTCGGCTTCTGGACACCAACTCTCAAGATGCCGTGGCTGGTCGCTTACTCCCAGTCGGCCGGGAGCGGCTTACCACCACGGTAAGACGCAAACCACATCGAATCCGTGACGTGGTGGTCCAGGTCTGGAATCATTCCGGTCCACAGAAGACGCGACCGTCCGTTGTCGGTAATACCGACAACGCCCCAGGGACCTCGGGAGTCCGTGGGTGTCCCCGTCTTCCAATGGTTGGAACACGGCGGCCACTAGCGGGAGCCGGGAGGTCCACGGTGACTGTGGACCAGTTCTGGCTACTCTACAATTCTCGTAGAGTAAGGGGCCACCAGCGTGCGCCGGGAGGTCCGTAGTGGCTGCGGACCGGTGCTGGCTACTCTATTAGACCAGTAGAGCAAGGGGACCACCAGGACCCCAGGGTCGCTGCTTGCTCACGGTGCCACTGGCGGATGTGCGTGGGGTGCGCCATGTCTTTTGGGACCTGATTGAACGCCGTCCAACCAGGGTCACCAGGCGTCACCAGTCAGTCTATGGTGGTTGTCTCATAGTGGTGTCACACGAGCGATGCTTGATGGATACACCAGCATCACCAGGACACCCAGGGCCTCACCAGCGTCACCAGGCTTCCCAAGCCATCCCAGTGTCCCTGTCCTGCCTTGGTCCCATGTGCCAATCTAAGGGGGATACCCAATGAGTCATAGGGAGTCATCAGGAGTCCCTATGTATCCCAAGCCATACCTCTACCATGACCTCCATCATGATGATCTGATGTCCCTCTCTCTCTATACATAGGCCTCATCTATCACTCTGTAGGTATTTACTTGTCCTGTCTCTATACCTTGGGCCTCATCTATCACTCTGTAGTCATTTAATCCAAGCGTGACTCAGGACTCCGAGCCCTCCATTTCGCTCTAGGAGCCGTTTAAACGGTCCAGGCTAGGTAGTAGCCATTCCATGATTCGACGGCTCCTAGCGTCACACGCAGGGCTTTCTGAGGGGTCCTGAGGATTCCCGTTGGGTCCCAATGGGTCCTGAGGCTTCCATGGAGGGCCAGGGAGGTCCAGGGTGTAGATACGGCGGAAACCCAGCCGCAGTGACATCGAGCGCTGTTGGCCCTGAGCGTCGGCATACCCCGACAGGAATTTCTGTTCGGGTTCTTCGAGTGCGTTCAATAGGACGCCGCAAATTTGCTGACTCCAAACTTGGATGCCGAGATTCCAGGGTGGTCATGGCCCCGGCACTGGGCTGAAAACCCAGCCGAGATGGTCCCAGGTCGATGCCCTGAAAACCCAGGGCCGACTCAGTGCATCTCCCCCTCGGTGGCACCAATCCAAGCCCACACGGCAGCATCCCCGGCTGTCTTCAGGACCTCAGAGAACCCAGCGCCCACCGGGACACCAGGGACCGCCGAGCCATCCGGAGCCATGGCCTCGGCCTCGCCTTGGATGCCTGTGCCCACCAGGATGGTGACCAGGGGTCCCGGTTGACCAAAGGAGCCAGCGTCCAGCGTTTCGACAGACAGCGCGGCCCAGTGCTGCCCGTAATCGGTCGACCCATATTCAACGATGACGGCGCGGTCAATCCGCTGCGCCAGGTCGCCCCGCAGTGCCTCGATGCCGGCACGTTGGATGGTGGTGAAGGTGATGGTGTTCGTGTTCATGCTTGATCTGTTGGGTACGTTAGGGACGGGCGGCTCAGAAGGCCGTGGGCACGGGGTAGACGCGGGACAGCGTGGAAAGCGCAGGGAACTCCAGGTGCTCGATGACCCGCTTTAGGGCCTTGGGGCTATGCACGGTGTAATTGGTCTGTCCGATGTTTTTACCTTCGTGCCCCATGACGGCAAGAATCAGCGACTCGCCAAGGCCCGGATGCACGCCACGCAAGCACGTAGATGTTGTGGTGCGCAGGGAGTGGAAGTCTCGCCAGCGTCGATAAATGTTCATTGACCTTGCGATTGCTCGGAAGCCGTCGCTGAAGTTGATAGCACCAGTTCGCGTAGGAACCACCCGAAGGTCGGGGAAGACAAGCCCCTCGGCTCCAGAGCCCTCAGCGTCCGACCGTCTCCGGATGTTCGCCAAGTAGTCGCTGAAGCCCAGCGCCAGCAGCTTCGAATGAACCGGAACGATGCGGGTCCCTGCATGACTCTTGACGCTTTTCAAGCTCTCACCTTCCTCTTCGTTCACGTCCATCAAGAGCACGCCGTCACGCGTCGTCACGTCGCGCAAACACAACTGGCAAGCCTCTGACAACCGGAGCCCACCATAGAGCGCGATCAACGGTGCCCAGTAAGCAGCCTCTCGTCCGGCGCGGTCGTTCTTGGGCATCTCGTAACGGGTCCAGATCGGCGACGACATCAGCACGCCCAGGTCCTCGTCCGACCAAGGCTGTCGACGGTTTGTGACCTTGCCTTTGGCAATGGCAGTGCCCGCCCATGGGTTCGCCGATAGATAGCCGCGCTGCTCCACTGCGAAATTCAGCAGCGTTTGCACAGCCGCCATAACGTCGGATTGGGTCTTTGCGGTCCGGCCCGTCATCGTGGCCTTGACATAGGCCCGGAAGTCGATGGCATCCTGTCGGGTCAGTTGCTCCAGTGGCTTCATGCTGCCGCTGGCCTCCAGCATGTTCAGCGCCCGCTCGGTCTTGCGTTGTGAGTCCAACGACTTCACCTTTCCGGCCGTCTCATCTGTGGCCCACTCGTCCCGAACATCCCAAAGAGTCCTGAGGGCTCCTTTGGACTTCCCGATGGCAAGCACGGGGGCCGCTGGCACAGCGCTGGCGAGCACCAGACCCTCAGGCATCTCTGGCATACGCGGCGTGTCCACGGCGTCCCCCAGGTTCCTGCGGCCCACGTCGATCCATGCCCCAACGACAGCCCGCAGGACGGTCAGGACAGCAGGGCGGTTGCGTGACCAGTCAGCCGACAGCCCCAGTTCGCGGGCCTCGTGTGCGGCAGCCTGTTCGCCGGCCTTGAGTTGACCCATGGCAAGCGACGACGACAGCCCCAGCCTCAGGGCGTCATGGACGCGACCCAGGGCCTGAAGATGTTCGGGTGTCATCCCAGTCTCAGGGACCACCACGGGAGCCACTGGTTCCGGCTCTGCGAAGTAGCTGGCGGGACGTGGTGCGAACAACGTCAGGAACGCCCCCAGCGCCCCAGTGTCGAACCGGATGGCGTCATCCAGTGCAAGGATGCGGGCACGGGCACGCGCTGCCAACAGATCGGCCAGTGCTGGGGAGATGACCGCCTGCACCATCGACTGAAGCTGTGCCTGTTGACGGGCGAACGTCTCGGCGTAGGTCTGGTGGATACCCAGCGCCGCCGTGCGGGCCATTGTCTCGTCGGGGGTGTTCAAGCTGACCCGGACGAACGAACGGCCTTCATAGAAGCCCTGACGCAGGGTGGTGGGGATCATCACGCGCAGAGCCCAGTTGCTGGTGCCCTCACGCTTGTGCATCCCGGTGATTTTCCTAGCTGCCATGGGTAACCTCAGGACAGCAGGGAGCCACGGACCAGCCGGCGCAGCACCTCACGGGCCTCGCTGACGGCATCGCAGGGCCTGAGGTCAGCGAAGTCCAGCACCATGCGCGACAGCGCCCCAGCGACCTCCAGGTATCCGGGTAGGTCTACGTCGTTCAAGTAGCTGTCGGCCTGAGCGATGCGCTCAAGGGCAAGCCTTCGATGGCTTTGGTCAGCCAGGAGGTCTAAGGGGAAGCCGGTGTTGTTCATGCTGGTCCAGGTTCAGTTTATAGAAGCCTGTGACACAGTCCGGTGAACCACATGAAAACCGCGAAAGCCTTATCTGGCGCGGCCTCCAGCTAGATTGCATAAAAAATCATGGAGCGGGCGAAGAGAATCGAACTCTCGTCAGTTGCTTGGGAAGCAACAGCTCTGCCATTGAGCTACGCCCGCGGTTCGAGGCGAATTCTAAACGGGCGACCTGGCGCGCAACTCGGCCGGCTTCCCCATAACGTGCTTCTCAATAAGAAGTCATTTCAAAGGCCGGAAATCCTCTGACCTGCCGCCTGGATCTGGCGGCAGGACGCCGCTTACGAGCAAGAAGTACGTTGTTAACCGCCAGCGCAACCGTATAGAGCGCTCCTAAAGCCAACGCCACCCGCATCGCCACCCTGCGCTTTGCCAGCTTCAAACGAGAGAAGGGCAGCAGCGGGCCTGCTGCGAAGCGATAGAACCATTCGCCGGCTACGTTGGGTGGTTTGCCTTGAAGCGCTCGTCGCACGTGGTGCCCTTGCCATGGCTTGAACGACCCGACGGCGTGTGACAAGTGCTTTCCGCCTGGTGCGAGATCCATTGCCTCCGGCCCGAAGGTTTCTAGCCGGGTGGTGGAAAGCGACAACGTGAAGTTCAGCGCATCTTCATCCGCCGAGTGAAAGAGGTGATCGGCCTCGCCGACCCGGCGCTGTTGCAGCGATCCGCCGCTGTACGCAGCAACGATCCCGCAGATCCGCTGCCACGCGCGCAGCACGTCGATCTGCGCCCGCGCGACCCCGACGAAGCCTGCGTTGTAGTAACTCTCCAGCGGCCGCACAGGCTTCTCTCCATAACCAGCGAAGAACGCCTGCCACCTCGCTCGTTTCGGGTGATGCGAAGGCATCGACCAGTTCAGGTCCTCGACCAGGGCGACCCCATCCGGCGTGACCCATTGCTCGATTTCTGTCCAGTCGCATTTGACGACCATGTCCGGGTCCATGTAGCTCACCGCACCCACATCGGGTGCGAGCCGTTCCAGGACGTCGAGCATGAAAGTCGGCTTGTAGAAGGTCAGGCTTACCGGCGGATTGAGCTCGACGGTTTGTAGCTGGATCGTTGGCGTGACCTGCAGGCATTTGGTCACGGCATCAAACCCGTCTGCATCGACGATCCACGACGGCAGTGGGCCCCGATGCCCGACCCAGACCGTCCCTTGGTAGCCCGCAGCCGAAAGCGAATTCACCAGCCCGGCAACGCCGTAGTGGTAGTGGCCTTCGAAGAGCGTGCAGACAGCGGTTTCCATAGGCGGAAATGATCCCGTAAATAAGGCGGTCGAGGTGAACATCTTTGTCGTTTGTCACATCGCATCGCCACAATTGCAAACAATGTCACGTCGCAATGTGGTTTACCCTAGCCACAAGTTCACAGCGGGCCGAAAAAGTCGCACTTTAGTTCTATCTAATGCCATAAACTATGGTCGAGTTACTTTTAGTTTCAGTGGTTAAAAATTGGTTAACTATTGGTTTCCGGGAGATTTGATGCTGTCTAGTTCCGCAACCGGCTTCCGCGAAAGCCCGCTGATTGCTCTTGGAAGGGTCAACCCGTTGTTGGGCTTGATCCTGCGAGCGGGCGACTTTGGCATCTTTGTAGCCAGTGGAATGTTGGCCTTCGCAGTTCGATTCGGCAGCGTCGAGATGGGCGCCGACTACATGCACACCATCAGCCGTGGCGTGCTCTTCGCCGTCATCGTCCTCAACGGCAGTTCGCTGTACCGGCGCTGGCGTGGCCGCTCGACGGCCGCGGAGATCCTGAAAGTAATGACGCTTTGGCCGCTCATGTTCTGCTTAATGGCGGTATACGCGCTTGCGATGAGAGACGGTCACGACACATCACGCTTATGGTGGGGTGGTTGGTTTGGCCTGAGCGTCACGGGGGCATTGCTTTTGAGAATGGCTGTTGGGGCAGCCGTACGCTGGGTCAGCGCTCAGAAGATAGATACGCGTATTTCTGTCGTGGTCGGCGCAAACCCCGAGGCACAGGGCTTGGTCGATGCCATTCGGCGAGACGATTCGTGCGGAATCGAAGTCCGTGGCTGGTTTGCTACGCATGCCGACCGCGGGGAATTGACTGGAGCACCTATGCTCGGGCGGCTAGACCAACTTGGCGAGTATGTTGCCTCACGCAACGTCGACTTGGTCTGGCTGGCTTTGCCCATGCGCGATCAAGCGAAGATCGCCTTCGCTCTCGACCAGCTAAAACATTCAACAGCAGACATCAAGCTGGTGCCCGATCTTTTCGGTTTGCATCTGTTGAACCACTCGGTCGAGGAAATCGCCGGCTTGCCGGTGATCACACTGCAACAAACGCCGTTGCTGGGCAGGGCACGTTTAATCAAGGCGTTCGAGGACTTCGTCTTGTCGACTTTGATTCTCTTCATGATCTCTCCGCTGATGATCGCGATTGCTATTGCAGTCAAGCTCAGTTCGCCTGGGCCTGTGTTCTATCGACAGCAGCGCGTGAGCTGGAACAACAAGACGTTTGACATGCTTAAGTTTCGGTCGATGCCGACCGATGCAGAGCAAAAGACCGGTGCGGTTTGGGCCAGAGCCGGCGAATCACGGTCGACACGAGTCGGAGCATTCCTGCGCAAGACGAGCCTCGATGAATTGCCTCAGTTCCTCAATGTGTTGTTGGGTGATATGTCCATCGTCGGACCGCGTCCGGAGCGACCTGTGTTCGTCGAGCAGTTTAAGAACGAGATCCCTTCGTACATGAAAAAGCACATGGTCAAGGCAGGGATCACTGGCTGGGCACAGGTCAATGGCTGGCGGGGTTCCACAGATTTGACCAAGCGCATCGAGTGCGACATCGAATACATCGAGAACTGGTCGCTGGCCTTCGACTTGAAGATCATCGTCTTGACGCTGTTCAAAGGCTTCATCAACAAGAATGCCTACTGAAGTGAAAGTCGCACTCGTTCACTACTGGCTGGTCGGCATGCGCGGTGGTGAAAAAGTTGTAGAAGTGCTGTGCGATCTGTATCCCGAGGCAGATATCTTCACGCTGGTGTGCGACCCGGCGGCCATCTCCGAGAAGCTCAAGCGTCATCGCATCACGACATCGTTCTTGCAAAAACTAGGCGGCGTGCGGCATTACCAAAAGATGCTGCCGTTGATGCCTTATGCCCTAGAGTCTTTCGACCTCACTGGCTACGACTTGATCATCTCCAGCGAGTCAGGTCCGGCCAAGGGCATCATTCCCGGCCCGGACTCCACTCATATTTGCTACTGCCATTCGCCGATGCGCTACATCTGGGACTTGTATCCGCAGTACCGTTCCGCGGCGGGATCTTTGACTCGTGCCTTGATGTCGCTGACTGCGCCGTCGCTTCGCCAGTGGGACGTAAGCACGTCGCATCGCGTCGACCATTTCATTGCTAATTCCGCCTATGTGGCGCGGAGGATCGAGAAGTATTACCGACGCACTTCCCATGTCGTGAACCCGCCCGTCAACCTCGCACGCTTTGCGCCGGTGGATGCGCCGGGAGACTATTACCTGTGTGCAGGTCAGATTACGCCTTACAAGAAGGTTGAGATCGCCGTGGAGGCGTGCACCCGCATGGGTAGGCGGCTCGTCGTTATCGGCTCGGGTGCAGGCCCAGCGCTCCGGCAGCTTGCTGGCCCTACTGTCGAGTTTTTGGGCGCTGTCGACGACGCCACCATGACGCATCACTTCGCTCATTGCAAGGCGCTTCTTTTCCCTGGGGTCGAAGACTTCGGGATCGTTCCTTTGGAAGTGATGGCGAGTGGGCGGCCCGTTATAGCCTATGCAAAAGGCGGCGCACTGGAGACAGTCGTCGAAGGCAGCACGGGCTTGTTCTTCGCCGAACAAACCATAGAAGCCATGGTCGACGCGATAGGGCGTTTCGAAGCTGTTGCAAGCTCATTTCGCTCCGAGGTGGCTCACTCGCATGCAGCCACTTTTGATACGGTCGTATTCCGGGCACGGATGGCCGAGCTTATCGGCTCGTTGATTGCCACGCCCCCACGGCTTGCAACCTGACAGGGCGGCCACATGGAGCTAATCCCGGTCGGCATATTCTGGAGCGTTGCGCTGTGGGCCTTATTCCAGAAGAAGCAGGTGTTGATTTACCTGTTCTTTGCATCCATGCCGTTCGGTTCTTTTGCTGCAATCCCAACCGAGTTGACCGCGGGGCTGACCCTGACGCCGACACCTATTGTCGCCATGCTGCTCATAGCGCGTGAACTTGGCAATGCACGCGGCTTGACGAAAGCGCTAGACGCTGCCTTGAAGTCATCCGGCTTGCTGCTGCTGTTTCTTTTTTGGCTAGTGGCCACTATCGTCACCCTTTTCATGCCGCGCTTTTTTGCCGGTCAGGTCGAAGTGGTGCCAGTGCGCGCGGGCGCATTGGCCTCGGACACGGCAATGCTCGCGCCCACTGTTCAAAACCTCTCTCAGTTGGTGTATATCAGCATCTCGGTATTGGCCGTTTTTGCCTTCGCAAGTGTCTTGCGCGGCGAGGGCATGCGCCGGCACGCCCTGAGTGCTTTGTGCCTGGGTGCGGCCTTCACGGTCTTTACGGGATTTCTTGATTTTGCGTCGCAATACTTGCCTCTTCAGTCGTTCATGGAAGTCTTTCGCACGGCCAGCTACGCACTCATCACCGAGGCAGAAGTTCAGGATGTCAAGCGCGTCGTCGGCTTGATGCCTGAGGCATCGTCTTTCGGCAGTCTCTCTTTGAATTTTCTGACATCGCTCTACTTTTTTCGGCGGGCGATGCGGTCCGGGCATCTTCGTGATCGCGTGGTTCCGGCTTTGATGGGCTTGCTGCTCCTGCTCGTGTGGATGTCGACCTCATCGGCAGCGTATCTTGGTCTGGGCCTTTTCGGCGCGGCGGCGGCTGCGGAGTGGTGTTGGCGATTCTTCGCGTCAGAACGCAATCACTATCTTCGCCATGGTCTCATGGGCGAGTTTTGGTTAGGTGCCGTGGCCGTATGGGCCATTCTTCTGGTCGTTATCGTTGTCCCCGACGTGCTGACTCCACTGCTAGAAATGGTCAACGTGACGGTGCTGCAAAAGACGAATACCAGTTCGTTCGAAGAGCGGGGAATGTGGACCCAGATGTCCTGGAACGCGCTGTTGGCAACTCACGGTTTGGGAGTCGGTCTGGGCGGCAGCCGCGCCTCGAATTTTGCAGTGGCGCTTGTCAGCAATGTCGGATTAGCCGGCGCAGCGCTCTATTTCCTTTTTGTTTTGCAGTGCTTTTTTGTGCGGCGGGCAGGGCGTAGTGACGCCGAGGGGAGCGCTCTCTTATCGGCCGCCCGCTGGTCGTATCTACCCATGTTTTTTGTCAGCCTGACTATCGGCACTACGTCGGACTTCGGTTTGTCCAACGCGTTCCTGTACGGGTTTGCGGTAGCAATTGCCCATAAGGGCCTTCAACGCGCCGTCTGGCCCACCGAGGTTCATCGGCTGTTGAACACCCCGCGTTTCAGGGCGTCGCAAATGCGCAGCGGACGGAGTGCCCGCATTGACTGAGCAACCGAGCATGGCGAGCCGTGCCGTCGGGGCGGGCGTCTGGACGGTGGGTACGCGTCTGGCCACGAAGTTGATCGATCTGGCGATGCTGCTGTGCCTCGCTCGGTTCTTGGGGCCGGCTGAATTCGGTTTGGTTGCGGTGGCGATGGCTGCGGTCGTTGTCATAGAAGCCTTGTTCGAGCTGCCGATGGCAGCCGCGTTGATTCGTGCGCCTGTTCTGGTTGCAGACATGTTGCACACCGCTTTCACACTGAGCCTGCTTCGCGGGCTGGTTATTGCCGCTCTGCTGCTTGTTATTTCCTGGCCGCTGGCAGTGTTCAACGAAGAGCCTCGACTGACAGCTTTGCTGGCAGTACTCGCGCTGGCCCCGGCGTTGCGCGGGTTGGTCAGCCCGCGAATGGTGGAATACGCGCGCGCCTTCAACTTTCGCCCCGATGCGATGCTGGAGCTGGTGGGCAAGGCCGCGGCTTTCATCATCGCGGTCGCCATCGCTTTCAATACGCGGAGCTATTGGGCGATTGCTGCTGCGACCGTGTGCGGACCGCTGGTTACAACGTTTATCTCGTATTTCATAGCACCGCTGCGACCGCGTTTTACGCTGACGCACTGGAAGGATTTTTCGAGCCTGATCGGCTGGAATTTCATAGCCCAGTTGGGCTCGGCTCTGAACTGGCAGATCGATCGGCTCCTTCTTCCAAGACTGATTACGACCGCGGCGTTTGGCCAATACGCCATGGGCAAGCAGATATCGGAGCTCCCGATTCAGGCGCTCGTTCAGCCATTGGCTCGTCCCAGTATGGCGGCATTGGCATCGGCCGCCGAAAGTCGAGGTTCGCGCTACCTGCAGTTGTCTCATGGGATCGCATTCGTCATTGCACCGGTACTGGGGCTGATGCTGGTGTGGCCAGAAGTGCTTGTTCGCGTCACATTGGGAGAGAGCTGGTTGCCGGCCGCGGAGTGGATGCGCTGGATCAGCGCATCGTCGGTGCTGGGGCTACCCGCCATTCTGTTGGGGCCGCTCGCGATGACGCTGGACCGCACGCGCTGGTTGGCTGCACGGACGCTCATTGAATTGCTGGTCAGACTGCCTCTCGTCTGGATGGGCGCTTTACGATTCGGGATTCCGGGCGCTATCGCCGGCAGTGCAATCGCGACTGCCATCGGTACCTTTACGGCGCTATTCATGGTGCGGCGTCTGAGCGGTGCGGGGGTGATCGCTCAACTGGTGACGCTCTTACGGCCGCTGTTGGCGGTATTGTTGGCTGGCAGCCTGCTGTGGCTGACAAAGCCTGTCACGCTGGGCGCTTCAAGCCTGCCACAGCTGTTGGTAGTTGCCGTACCGATCGGCATCGTTTATCTGGTTGTCTACGGAATGTGTGCAATGCTTGCATGGCAATGGGCAGGGCGGCCGGCAGGACTCGAACAACACTTGCTCGAGCTTATCCGCAGCAAGATCATGCAGAGGCCGAGTCAAGATGCGACTGGGTCTGTGCTCGGACAAGTCAAAACAAAATGAAGTCCTGAATCGATGTCAAGAAGCCTCAGTGACACAGGCGCCAAGGGCGCCGCCGTAACAAGACTTGCCATCAACGGCAAGTTCCTGCAGCCGAAAACCAGTCGATCAGGAGTCAACCGTGTAGCTCGCGAACTCCTGCGGGCCCTGGACAAAGCACTTGCGGACAATCCCGTGCTTGCGGCCGCTGTGTCGTGCCGTGTGATCATGCCCGCGGGGCAGTACGGTGACCTTCCGCTTTCGCATATTCGAGTTGAATTGAACGATGGGTCCAGCGAAATGGGGTCCTTTATGCGCAAGCTGAATGGGGCGTTTTGGGAGCAACTCGTTTTGCCCCGGCGCATCAAAGGCGACACCTTGATCAACTTTTGCAACACGGGGCCGGTGCTTCACAAAGATGCGTTCACCATGGTTCATGATGCACAGGTATACCTATCGCCCGAGTCGTACTCCTTTGCTTTTCGCACTTGGTATCGACTCGTGTTGCCCTGGTTGGGGAAACGCAATACGGCATTACTCACTGTGTCGCAGTTTTCGCGGGAGCAACTGGACCATTTCAGGGTCGCCACCTCGGCACGTATTCGGGTGATACACAACGGCTGCGACCATGTGCTTCGGCTTGTTCCTGATTCGACGAAAGTGGCGGCCTTCGGCTTGGCTGGAAGCCGCTATGTCGTAGCGCTCGCCAACGTCCAGCCTCATAAAAATATTCAGGTTCTCCTGAAGGCTTTTGGATCACCAGCGTTGCGTGACGTCACTCTCGCCCTGTTTGGTTCTGCGACACGTGAGGACTTTGAGAGTCAAGGTCACATCGTTTCTCCCAACGTCAAATTTCTCGGATTTGTCAGCGACGAGCAATTGGTCGGGCTGCTGGAGCAGGCCAAGGCGTTGGCCTTTCCCTCCACGACGGAAGGCTTCGGTCTGCCACCGCTGGAGGCGATGGCGCTGGGGTGTCCGGCAATCCTTTCGCCCTGCGGCGCACTACCCGAAGTGTGCGGCGATGCTGCACTGTGGGCCGACTCGCTGGACCCGGTGCAATGGGAGCAGCAGATTGTCCGCCTGTGCAACGACAGCCTGCTGCGCGCCGAGATGCAGCGACGTGGACGAGCACACGCTGCTCAGTTCACATGGGAAAAGGCGGCACATCGGCTGCTCAAAATAGTGCTGGGTAAACCCTGGCCGATTGCGCGCTGATCCAGTCGATGTCGATATGTCCTGTTCCCTACTTACAAAACATGCGCCTGCAACGCAGCATCTTTTCTTTTTCATGAACTCAGAGACAGTCCCCTTAAAAATTGCCATTGCTATTGCCACTGCAGGACGGAGGGAAGTGATCGCGGAAACGATCGACCTCCTGGCCAAACAATCGCGCATCGCTGACGAGCTGCTAATTTGTCCTGCGCGGGACGAAGATCTCGATATGGCCTGCCTGCGGGATTACCCTGGAAAGGTTCGCGTCTTGCGCGGGCCGGTGGGATCTTCTGCTCAGCGAAACGTGCTGCTCGACGCCACGGCAGCCGACATTGTGATTTTCTTCGACGATGACTTTTTGCCTGCGAACGACTACGTTGACGAGATTGGACTGTTGTTCACCGAGCATCCGACTGTCGTGGTGACGACAGGCAAAGTTCTGGCGGATGGAATCATCGGTCCTGGCCTTGGGCATGCAGATGGCTTGACCATTCTCAAAGAATCCGAGCCAAACAGCGAGACGACAACCTTGGTGTCGGCATACAACGCATACGGATGCAACATGGCCGTTCGAATGCAGGCCGTGCGCGACAATTAAATTCGCTTCGATGAACGGCTGCCGCTCTACGCATGGCTCGAGGACGTGGATTTCTCAAGGCAGCTCGCGTCATACGGGGAAATCGTTCAAGCGGCGCGCCTTCGGGGAGTTCATCTTGGTACCAAGCGATCGGGCCGCAGTCCCGGACGACGTCTGGGCTATTCCCAGGTAGCGAACCCTTTGTATCTCGCGCGTAAGGGCACCATGCACTGGCCGCGCGCGCTGAAGCAGATTGCGAGAAATCTGCTGGCCAATGCTTTCAGGAGCTTTTCTCCTGAGCCATGGGTCGATAGGCGCGGACGTTTGCTTGGAAACATCCGAGCGCTCCGCGATTTGGTCGGAGGGGGAATTTGTCCGGAAAAAGCCGTGAGTGCGTAGCGCTCACCGCCTAGACTACTGTGCCAATCACTCGCCGCTCTTGTGGAACGCACGGCAAATAACATGCGCATTGCGATCGTCTCCAAAATTCCGATGTTCCCCACCACCGGCGGGAATCGGGCGAGAGTCCTTACTCTTGTGCAAGCGCTCCATGCAATGGGCTGCGAGGTGTTTTTCATACTTATCCCATCTCGGCAGCTTGCTGTATTCGATGAAGAAAAGCATGTTGAGCTGTTAGGGGTACACAGATTCGTAACACTCGAATTTACACCGCTGGCTCGAATTAGAGATTTCGCAAAAAAGGCTTTCTACTCGATTCACTACAAACTGTATAAGAAAATAAAAAGAAAAGCCGCGTTACGAAGTAGCCCGGATTATTTGTTTGAGCGAGAAATTACAAGCTCCATCAACGATCTTTTTAAAATTTGGCAACCTCACGCAGTAGTAATCGTCTATGTTCATTTTTCTGCAATATTGGACTCGCTGAACTCGTCCATTTACAAAATTATCGATACGCAAGATGCGTTTTTTAATGAATTGACTGCTGAAGCAGAATCGAAAGGCTTGAATCGTGCAGACAAAATTATCGCCATTCAAGATAAAGAAGCCGATTACTTTAGGTCGATACTTCCGCGTGCGAACGTGGACAAGGTGGCAACAATTGGCCACATCACTACTTCCTCCGAGCGGGCCGTCCTTAGACAAAATTGCGCTGCTTCATTTGTCGGATCGTTATTCGAAGCAAACATAATTTCGATACTCTATTTTGTCGATGACGTTCTGCCAGCGATCTTGAAAGAAGTTCCAGACTTCAAGTTGTATGTCGGTGGGTCTATATGCGACATCCTTCAGGGTAAAGAAGGTGTGATCCCTTTAGGCAAGGTGGACAAGCTTGTTGACCTGTTCGAAAAAGGGCCAATCTTGATAAATCCTATTCGGGCTGGCACAGGGCTGAAGATTAAGTTGATCGACGCTATGGCACTGGGTTTACCGGTAATTAGTACCGTCCGCGGAGTAGAAGGATTACCAGACGACATGGTTCAATGCGTGGAGGTCATCGACGATGACGACGCGGCGGCATTTGCAGCGGCCGTCATCAAAATGTGTCTAGATGAGAACTCCAGAGCTACAAAGGGCGACCAAGCCTTTAAATGCTCCAAGTTCTGGAATGAACGGCAGCGCGACGGTCTCCGCACGATTCTCGACGAGGTTAAGAGAGTTTCAGCATAGAGCTTGGTGCTCTTCAGCTAATGTCCAAGATTCTCCGCGGATGGAGTCGGCCTCTAAACAAATCGCTGAAAGCGGTTAGGTTTCCTTTAAGCCGACCTCGACGATCGACCCAGGGTTCCGGGTTCACGCAACGCGCCAGATTGGCAGTCACATTGCGACCCATTTGAGAGAAAGCACGTGACCAGGCGAACGTTCCCTTTTTTGCCATATATATGGGATTGGCAATCTGCGAGTAGCCAAAGCGCACTCCAGAGGTTCGGCCGCGTTTGGTGGCCAAGTGCACACCTCGAAGCGATCGACTCTGTCCTATGGCACCCTTGGCAGACATTGATCTTGAAAAATCAACGTCTTCCAGCCATGAATAGAGTGGTAGGTTCTCGTCGAACGCTGCTCTGGAATCTCGAATAGTCGATGCGCGAAATGCCATATTGCAACCATAGACGTTGTAAATGGTATTTGGCGTGAGATCAGTGCATTCACTGTCTGAACTCAAAATTCTCAGCGCTTCATCGTGCTCTATACCAGGGCCCAAGGCCCCATCCACGATGACTATCCCTGTCATTGCGACAAAATCTGGCGAGGCCAAAAAACAACTGATTGTCTTTTCTAGAAAATCTACTGCTGGATAAAAGTCATCGTCAAAAAAGACAACCAGACCATCGTCGGAGATTTTCTTAAGTATCAGGTTTCGCTGAGCACAAAGTCCCCGCGCGCCGCGCACGACTTCGATTGGATAGGGCAACTTCGAGATGATCGATTCATCGAAATCGTAATCTGCGGCTGGGCAAATAATTACGCAGTCAGGAAGTTTTCGTTGGAGAGTCAATTGCCAGAGCATTTTGTCGAGTACATCTCGCCGGCCGGCAGTAGCGATGCCGACAACAATATGCTCGCTGGCATTGGCTTTCATTCGTGATAACGTCAATGTTCGAGAACGACAGGTGCGAAACAAGAGATTGCTATATCTTCTTCAGGAGTGCTGATGCCTAAAGCGAGCCGCGTGAGCAACACATGGCGCGAGCCAAAATCTTTGATCATGAGGCCTGCATTTGTCAGATGGGATCGCCTTGCAATTTGAAGGTCGCGGTCTCGGCCGATCAGTGCAGCCGCCCGAATGGCAGTCGCCAAGCCGATCGCATCGCCCGGCTCTACATAATTAGCCGTGCCCCCAAGGTAATCTTCAATACCGCCAGTACGGGTTAGCACCACAGGACGGCCAGCGTTGATGCCTTCCATTGCCACGGTAATCCCGGAAGCGTGCAGGTTGCCAAGGAGCGGAACCGCAACGACATCTGCGGCATCGTAGGCGGCTATGAGATCCTTGATGCCGACAGCGCTGCGCACGACGAAGTTTGGAACGTCAGCGGATACCAACCGACTTGCCCGTCGACGCTTAGAGAGCACGACGATCTCTATGTCCGAATTGTCGCGGGCGACTTTCTTTAGTGTGTCCCAGTCTCTATGCCGGTCGTTCCCCGGTGCAACCACTCGCAACCTGCCGTCAGCCCGAGGTTGCGAAACTGGTACCTCGAATGTAGGCTCGATACCAAAGGGGACTTTAATGACTGAGCGCCCCAGCACTTCGGTACCAAGTTTCGAGTTCAATGCGCTGTGAGTTGTCGCTACCGTCACCTCTTCGAGCAGCCAATGATGGAAGCGTTTGCGCAATGGGCTCCATTTCGACCATTTGTCCCATAGCCAAACACTCTGTCCAACGAGCGGAATCCGCTTCATCAGGTGTAACTTCATCAGCAAGGCATCTGCAAGATACTCACCCTCGGTGTGGGTCCATATGACGTCGGCCGAGTCGGCACATCTGCGATTGCGAAATGCGTGTATCAGATCGAAGCCAAACAAAAACTTGAGGCTGCGACGAAGCAAGGACACCACCTTTGGCTCTGGAGCATCGGCAGAATAATTGAGATTGACCCAAGTCTGAGCCCAGTGATACCCATACGGTTGTTCCTCAAACACAATGCCTTTTTGGTACGCCTTCGCCCATGTGTCCGGACCGCGTCCGTAGTCAAGATGGACATAGGCCGACGGACGGTTAAACGTCTTAATGGCAGTTAAATCTCGCTCGGTTCCTGGTGCATTTATCCGTCCAATGTGACCGTAGCCCTTAGTAGCCGTCGTACTCATATTCGCGAGCCTCTAAAGAATTCTCGGATTAGCTTGGACGGCATACTGGTGCGCAGCATGTTGATAGATCCGGTGGCTATAGCCGCAGTCTCCGTTATACCTTCGGCTGAAGTTCATTCCATTGAACAACACACCATTGATCGGCGCGCCGGCTTGGGTCAGTCGACGCATGCTTTCATTTAACTCCCCCAATTTAGTTTTATCGGCTCGAGCCACGAGTAGCACTATACCGCAAGCAGGCGCAATAGCGGCCGCGTCAGCTGCTACCAACACTGGAGCAGTGTCTATGACTAAATGATCATAGCGTGATGAGAGCATATCCAATGCAAGAGTGAAGGCCTTCGACTCCAGCATGTCGGCGGGCATGCGGGGCAGCTGGCCGGTAGTCAATACGTCGAGGTTGGGGCGAACCTGTGCGTGAATTGATGCTTGCATTCCGAGCTTCCCTGCCAGCAATTCTGACAAACCACCTTCTTGTTTAAGACCAAATATTCCACGCGGCTCACGTTTGCGAAGATCGGCGTTGATCAACAGCACTCGCTTGCCACTCTGTGCTAGCAGAAGCGCAAAATTACTGGCAATAAAGCTCTTGCCTATTCCCGGTGTTGCGCCGGTAACGAGAATTCGATTATTCGAAGCTTCGGCCATGGCAATTTTGAGGCCAACGCGTAGCCCCCTCAATGTTTCGACTGGGTAGCTGTGAGGGTAAATGTCCGTCAGCAAATTATTTGCCGTGGCTTTATTGCCGCCTTGGTCCAAAAGAGTTTGCTCGGGGCTATGGGGAACGACGGCATACACTTCCAAGCCGGTGTGAAGTTCGATTTCTTTTGGATTATGAACGCCGGGCCTTGAACGCGTACGGATCAGAGCAATAGCAGGTCCTACCAAAATCCCCAACATCAATGCGAAAGCCAATACCAGAAGCTTCTGCGGTTTGACCGGCACTTTTGATACTGCGGCTTTATCGAGTAGCCGCACATTGCCAATTTTTCCCTCTTTTAACAACCGCATTTGCAATGCATTGTTTTGCATAGATTGATAGAGTGCACTATTAACGCGCACTTCGCGTTCTAGGCGCAATGCGTCGCGTTGAATATTCGGCATTCCTGCAATGCGCGTGTTGATGGAACCTAGTTCGCTTTGTACTGCACCGATCTGTTTGTCTAACGTTTGAACCTTGCTGCTCTGGTCTGAAAACGTTGGCTCCGCTTCACGGCGCTTTTGTTGCAGGTCTAAAAGACTGCTTTGCAAATCCGCTGTCTTTTTAAGCCAGACTTTTGCTTCTTCATCGAACGCGATAGTTCCGTTTTGATTTCGAAAGCGCGCGAACGCGTCTTCTGAGGTCTTGAGCTGATTTTCAAACGTTGGAAGTTGCGAATCGAGGAAGGCGAGGGTTTTTTCGGCTTCGGCGGACTTGCGCGCCATGTTCTGTCGCACGTATTGCTCGCCAATCGCATCGAGCACACGTGCCAGACGCAGACGGTTGCTATCTTCGAGAGTCACGCCGATCACATTCGACTGCCGACCCTGCTCCGCCAGCTGCAAACGCCCCTGCAACTGCTCGATGGCGCGATCGCGTGACGACACGAAGACGGTGAACTTTGCACCGGGTCTGCCTGCCAGCTGGCTCAGTTGAATGTCGAGAACACCGTCGGACAAGGTGTAGCGCAGGGGCTGCCCGAGCACCCCGTTGAGAGGGGCTTCGAGCATTTCATGGCGCACTGTGTAGCGGCCTCCGCCTTGTGTGGTGACGATAAAAGGGCCGGTGTCTTCCAGCGAGGGAGGCACATTGAAGCGAGTCACATCGATGCGCTCGGCTCCGGTCACATAGCCGCCAAGAATGGGCATCGAAAGACCCACATCGTGGCGCGCGAGCCATGCGCCCACTATGGGCAGATAGCGGGGTTGGGCGCTGACTTGCAGGTCTGCCTGATCGGCTGCCGCATTGAGCACCATGCGAGAACCAAGAACCTGGAGTTCGCCGGTGAGCGGCGTCTTGACCTCGAACAGCCCGGTGGTCTCGTTCAAGAAGCTTTTGCTGTCCGGCGCAGAGTCTTCAATCTGGATGAGGAGGTTGGCGCGGTAGATCGGCGTGGCCAGCGTCACATAGACCAGGCCCACGAGCAGAGCGAATGTAACGACTCCGCTGATAAGCCATTTGTGGTCGAGCAGGATGTCGCTGTAAGCCGAAAGGCGCGGCGCGTCATCCGCGTCAACCATCACCATGGTTTCGCCGGAGGCGGCGAGAGCGCGCTGGCGAGCATCTGGCGTGGAACTGATAGGAGGGCGGCTCATGCTGGATTGGGAAGGCTCAAACGAAAGGTAATTGCCGGCAGAAAGCTTGCCGGTACGGGCCTTGCGCAGCCAGGACTGGTGGTCACCAGGATCGGTGCCATGTCAGTGGCCTAGGGCAGCGGAGGATCTAAGGGTGCGCCCCATGAAGGTTTTGAGAGTCATAGCGTAGTGATTCCGGAGAAACGGCGCCACAGCGGCGCAAGATCTATGCTCGATAACCACTTAAGTTTACATTTTGTGCTGAATGTAAACCAAAGTGTTTCGTTTACCCAACGTCCACTAGTCGATAGTTTTGCGAATTCCTTGGCTCGCGTCGGACGAAAACCACCTGTGCGCTGGTCGCGCGTCTACCCCCGCCTTTCTCGCTGCCGGCAGGGCGGTGGCAAATCCCAAGGACCTTGGCGTCCGCGTGGGGCACGCGAGCGACACCCACGCCGGCGACATCGATCACCCGGGTGCGAAGGGGCGATTGCCCTTTGCCAATCACTCTGCATTGCAATACCAAAGTGGTAATTGTCTTTGAGTGACGTGCAAATGAAAGTATTCATACTATTTGAATATTCTGACGGGCATCACATGCCAAAACGGGCGAGATTGCTAATCCCCAATCAAATTGACACAACTGCAAAAAATATCACGGTGCAGAATGCGCTCTGCTAAACCGAATTAGGTTGACGGCCACAACTTAAGTTCGCATTTGATAATGATTCGGTTGGCATTGAAATTGCACTCGGTGAATAAATAAGAAGCCAGAGACAGCCCTAATACTTTTGGGTACGGCACCCCCTTTTAATTGGTCTCTGGGAGAGTCTGATGTTGTCGACGTTTGCTATTGGCTTACAGGAAACGCGCCTTTTGGCGTTAGGAAAATTTAATCCTTTGTTGGGCTTGGCCCTGAGAATTGGAGATCTGGCCGTATTTGTAGGAAGCGGACTACTGGCATTTGCTTTGCGGTTTGGCCACTCCGAAATGGGCACCGATTACGTGCACGCGGTGACACGCGGTGTGTTGTTCGCGATCATCGTCTTCAACGGCAGTTCGCTGTACCGTAGCTGGCGGGGCCGCACCATCGCCGCGGAGCTGTTCAAGCTCGGCACGCTGTGGCCGCTGATGTTCTGCTTGATGGCCGTGTATGCGCTGGCCACGAGAGACGGGCAAGACACATCACGGTTGTGGTGGGCCTCGTGGTTTGCGCTCAGCGTCGGTGGTGCACTGCTCTTGCGCGTGTCGGTGAATACGGCAGTGCGCTGGACAAGCGGTCAGCGCAAAGACGCGCGTGTTGCCGTCGTGGTCGGCGCAAATCCTGAGGCGCAGCGCCTGGTCGATGCAATTCGGCGCGATGACTCGTGCGGCATCGAGGTCCGCGGCTGGTTTGCCACCCACTCAGACAGGAGCGAGTTGACTGGCGCACCCATGTTGGGCCGCCTTGACAATCTGGGCGCCTACGTCGAGTCGCGCGGCGTCGAATTGGTCTGGCTGGCATTGCCCATAGGCGATCAAGCAAAGATCTCCTATGCACTCAGCCAGCTGCGGCACTCGACTGCAGACATCAAGCTCGTGCCTGACCTGTTCGGGCTGCACCTGCTGAATCACTCGGTCGAAGAGATCGCCGGTCTGCCTGTAATCACGCTGCAGCAGACCCCTTTGCACGGTGCGGCGCGCGTGGTCAAGAAGGTAGAAGACCTGGTGTTGTCGGCACTGATCGTTGTGCTGATTTCCCCCTTGATGCTTGCCATAGCCGTCGCCGTCAAGCTGAGTTCCCCTGGCCCGGTTTTCTATCGGCAGGAGCGGGTCAGCTGGAACAACAAGAAGTTCCACATGCTCAAGTTCCGTTCGATGCCCGTAGATGCAGAGCAGAAGACCGGCGCCGTATGGGCCAAGGCCGGTGAAACGCGTTCGACACAGGTCGGTGCATTCCTGCGCAAAACGAGTCTCGACGAGCTACCTCAGTTTCTCAATGTCTTGATGGGTGACATGTCCATCGTCGGACCACGGCCGGAGCGACCTGTGTTCGTCGAGCAGTTCAAGAACGAAATTCCCGCGTACATGAAGAAGCACATGGTCAAGGCGGGCATCACCGGTTGGGCGCAAGTCAATGGCTGGAGGGGCTCCACTGACCTTGCCAAGCGTATCGAGTGCGACATCGCCTACATCGAGAACTGGTCACTGACGTTCGATTTGAAGATCATCGTCTTGACGGTGTTCAAAGGCTTCATCAACAAGAATGCGTACTGACGTGAAGGTTGCGTTGGTCCATTACTGGCTGGTCGGAATGCGCGGAGGGGAGAAGGTCCTCGAAGTGTTGTGCGACCTCTACCCCGATGCGGACATCTTCACGCTGGTGTGCGATGCGTCTGCCATCTCGGAAAAGCTCAAGCGTCATCGCATCACCACGTCGTTCTTGCAGAAGATCGGCGGGGTACGGCACTACCAAAAGATGCTGCCACTCATGCCGTATGCGCTGGAGTCCTTCGATCTCACTGGCTACGACCTGATCATCTCCAGCGAGTCGGGGCCGGCAAAGGGAATCATCCCCGGACCGGATGCGACCCACATCTGTTTTTGCCACTCGCCGATGCGCTACATCTGGGACTTGTACCCGCAATACCGCGCGGCCGCCGGCCCTATCACGCGCTTGTTGATGTCGCTGGCGGCGCCTTCGCTGCGCCAATGGGACGTGAGTACCTCGCACCGCGTCGATCACTTCATCGCCAATTCGGCCTATGTGGCCAAGCGCATCGAGCGCTACTACAGACGCACTGCGCATGTGGTGCATCCGCCAGTGAACCTCGCACGCTTTGCGCCGCTCGCTCCATCCGAAGAGCCAGGCGACTACTACCTCTGTGCCGGCCAGATCACGCCGTACAAGAAGATCGAAATCGCAGTCGAAGCCTGTACACGTTTGGGCAGGCGCCTTGTCGTGATCGGTTCCGGTGCGAGCCCGGCACTCAGGCAACTGGCGGGCCCCACGGTGGAGTTTTTGGGTGCGGTCGATGACGCCACCATGACACGTCACTTTTCGCTCTGCAAGGCACTTTTGTTCCCAGGGGTCGAAGACTTTGGCATCGTTCCACTCGAAGTCATGGCGAGCGGCAGGCCGGTCATTGCCTATGCCAAAGGCGGGGCGCTCGAAACGGTTGTCGATGGGCGCACCGGCTTGTTCTTCCATGAACAAACGACAGGGGCCATGGTCGATGCGATAGGGCGGTTCGAGGCCGCTGCAGCGTCCTTCCGTTCCGACGTGCTGCATGCGCACGCGGGCACCTTCGACACGGCTGTGTTCAAGGCGAAGTTGGCAGAACGTATCGATTCGTTGCTCGCCATTCAACAGTGCCCAGCGGGCTGAGCAGGCAAGCGCATGGAAGCCATCCCTATCGTCGTCTTCTGGGTCATCGTCGTGTGGACCCTGTTTCAGGGAAAACAGGTTCTGCTGTACTTGCTGTTCGCTTCGATGTCGTTCGGCTCGTTCGCGGCCATTCCCACGGAGGTGACGGGCGGCCTCACGCTAACACCGACGCCACTCGTCGCCATGGTGTTGATAGCGCGGGAGCTGGGCAGCATGCGCGGCCTGGCGACGGCGTTCCAGTCCGCACTCAAGCCGTCTGGCTTGTTTCTCTTGTTTCTTTTCTGGGCGGTGGCCGGTTTCGCCACCGCGTTCATGCCACGGCTTTTCGCGGGCGTGGTTCAGGTGGTGCCTGTTCGCTTTGGTGATCTGGCCGATTCGGTGTTACTCGTGCCGACCGTCCAAAACCTCTCGCAGTTCGTGTACGTCAGCATATCGGTGCTGAGCGTTTTCGCCTTTGCCAGCCTGTTGCGTGCCGAGACCATGCGGCGGCATGCGTTGGTCGCGCTTTGCTTTGGCGCAGCAATGGCGGTTTCCACCGGGTTCCTAGACTACTTATCTCAGTCGACGGGGCTGGAGTCGTTGCTCGAAGTCTTTCGCACCGCCAGCTACGCGTTGCTGATCGAAGATGAAGTGCTCGGTGGCAAACGCGTGGTCGGATTGATGCCGGAGGCTTCGGCTTTCGGCACGTTGTCGCTGAGTTTTCTGGTGTCTTTGTATTTCTTTCGGCGCGCGATGCCGGCAGGCCTGCTGCGGGATCGCGGGGTGCCTGTCCTGATGGCCTTGCTGCTGCTGTTGACCTGGCTTTCGACTTCGTCCGCTGCATATTTGGGGCTGGGACTGTTTGGTGCCGCAGCGGCGGCGGAATGGTGTTGGCGCGTGATTGCCGCAGGGCGCAATCCTTACCTGCGCCGCGGTGTCTCGAGCGAGTTCTGGTTAGGAGCCGCTGCGGCAGGCGTACTGGTCCTGGCTGTCCTGGTCGTTCCCAAGGTGTTCAACCCCATGGTCGAGATGTTCGATGCAATGGTGCTGCAGAAGTCCAACAGCAGCTCATTCGAAGAGCGCGGCATGTGGACGCGAGTTTCCTTGAACTCCTTGTTTGCAACGTATGGCCTGGGCGTCGGCCTGGGCGGCACCCGCGCATCCAACTTCGCCGTAGCCCTTGCAAGCAATACCGGTGTACTGGGTGCGGCGTTTTACTTTCTGTTCGTGGCGCAAACCGTATTGATGCGGCGAGCGCGACAAGGCGACGCAAAAGGGCAGGCCATCTTGTCGGCTGTCCGGTGGTCTTATCTGCCTCCCTTCTTCACCAGTCTGACGATCGGAACGACGCCGGACTTCGGCTTGTACAACGCGTTTCTCTATGGGATGGCTGCGGCAGTGGCTGGCACAGAGCTGCAACGGGTGTTTCGCCCGGCCGTCCATAGGGAGGCACGTGTCAACTAAACCGCCGAACATTGCGAGCAAGGCGGTCGGCGCCGGGGCCTGGACTGTCGGCACGCGGCTCATTGCCAAGCTGATCGACTTGGCCATGTTGCTCTGCCTGGCTCGTTTTCTGGGGCCGGCTGAGTTCGGCCTTGTGGCCACCGCGATGGCAGTAGTGTTCATCGTCGAAGCCTTGTTCGAGTTGCCGATGGCCGCAGCGTTGATTCGCCTGCCTGAGTTGACGCCCGCCATGTTGCACACGGCCTTCACGCTCAGCCTTTTGCGCGGGATCGTCATTGCACTGCTTTTGCTGGCGCTGGCCTGGCCGCTGGCTGCGTTCAACGATGAGCCCCGGCTGACGAGCTTGCTCGCAGTGCTCGCGCTGGCGCCGGCGCTACGTGGGCTCGTCAGCCCGCGAATGGTCGAATATGCGCGTGCGTTCAACTTTAGACCGGACTCTGCAATGGAGCTGTCTGGCAAGGCTGTCGCATTTACCGTATCGGTTGCTATCGCTGTCATCACTCGCAGTTACTGGGCTATTGCAGCTGCGACCGTGTGTGGCCCGTTGGTATCGACGCTCTTGTCTTACTACATCGCCCCATTGCGACTGCGACTGACGCTCGTTCATTGGACACATTTCTCCAGCCTGATCGGCTGGAACTTCTTGTCCCAGTTGAGCGCGGCACTCAACTGGCAAATCGACCGGTTGATGCTCCCGCGCCTGACTACCGACACGGTGTTTGGGCAGTACGCCATGGGCAAACAAATGTCGGAGATTCCGATTCAGGCACTGGTCGCACCTTTGGCTCGCCCTGCGATGGCGGCGCTGGCATCTGCCGGCGGTAGCCAGGCCTCGCGTTACCTTCAGTTGTCGCACGCCATTGCGCTGGTGCTGATTCCTGTGATGGGCGTGCCGCTGTTTTGGCCGGACGTGTTGGTCCGCGTGGCGCTGGGCCCCGCTTGGGTGCTGGCTGCGGAGTGGGTTCGCTGGCTCAGTGCAGTCGCCTTGCTTGGATTGCCCGCCGTGCTGATGGGCTCGCTTGCAATGACGTTAAACCGTACGCGCTGGGTCGCTGTACGCACCCTGGTCGAACTGCTGGCTCGGTTGCCGTTGGTCTGGGCAGGCGCCGTGCATTTCGGTATTCCCGGTGCGATTGCCGGCAGCGCGATCGCTACCGCAACCGGCACGCTCACTGCGCTGTTCATCGTGCGGCGCCTGATCGGAACAGGCCTTGCACAGCAGGTGTTTGCGTTGTGGAGGCCCATTGTGTCGATGCTGCCGGCAGGTGCGGTTCTTTGGCTTGCGAGACCCAGGGTGATGGGCGCTGCGAGCCTGACCGAAATGGCGATATCCGCAGTGCTCGTCGGAGCGCTGTACCTGCTGGTCTATGCGCTGTCGGTCCTGGGGGTGTGGCGGCTTGCCGGTCGGCCAGCGGGCCTGGAACGGCACCTGGTCGACACCCTTCGCAACCGGTTCAAACAGTCGACCAACGCAATGGAGTCCCATGGTACGCAACCTCAATGACACCCCCCCTTCTGGCAATGGAAGCAAGCGAGCGGACATGCCCAGCCTTGTGATCAACGGCAAGTTTCTGCAGCGCTCGACGAGTCGGTCCGGCGTCTATCGCGTGGCGCGTGAATTGTTGGTCGCGCTGGACAACCTATTCGCCCGTAACCCGGCGTTGGCCAATGCGGTGCCGTGTCGCGTGATCGTGCCAGGTGGCCGAGGCACCGACCTAAAGCTTTCTCGCATCGGGGTGGAAGTCGACCACGGAGCCAGCGAGATGAGGCCTCTGATGCGTCGGCTTTACGGCGCGCTATGGGAACAACTGGTGCTGCCCCGACGTGCCAATGGCGACACGCTCATCAGTCTTTGCAACATGGGGCCTGTGATGCATGGCCAAGCATTCACCATGGTTCACGATGCGCAGGTCTACACCTCGCCTGCCTCGTACTCCCGCCTTTTCAGAACCTGGTACCGGTTGATGCTGCCACGGCTGGGAAAACGCAACAGGGCATTGCTGACCGTCTCCGATTTCTCGCGAAAACAGCTGGACGAATTTGGCGTGGCCGATGCAGCGCGCATTCATGTGATCTACAACGGCTGCGACCACGTGCTTCGGCTTGTCGCGGATTTGGCCAAGGTCGATGCGGTTGGCCTTGCAGGCAAGCGCTACGTGCTCGCCCTTGCGAACATTCAGCTGCACAAAAATATCGGAGTGTTGCTGAAAGCGTTTCAGTCACCCGCGTTGAGCGACATGACCCTTGCGCTCTTCGGTCCGGGAAAACGCGAGGACTTCGCGAGTCGAGGTCACGTCGTGCCGCTCAACGTCGAGTTCCTGGGGTTCGTCAGTGACGAAGAATTGGTTGGATTGCTTCAACGCGCTACTGCACTGGCTTTTCCTTCCACCACAGAGGGATTCGGGCTACCGCCGTTGGAGGCGATGGCGCTCGGCTGCCCGACCGTCGTTGCGCCCTGCGGTGCGTTACCCGAAGTCTGCGGTGATGCGTCGTTGTGGGCCGATGCGCACGACGCCGATCAATGGGCCGCGCAGATTGTTCGTCTCCGTGATGACGAGGTCCTGCGCGCAGACATGAAGCGCCGTGGGCGAGCTCAGGCCGCAAAGTTCACATGGGACAAGGCTGCGCGTCGATTGCTCCAAATCGTGATCGGACAGCCGTTGGCCGATGCCGACTTGTTGGCACCTGCGCAACGTACCGATCCTCGGCCGCTTTCACCGCCGTCGTTGTCGGGGCGTGCGCTGTGACGCAGTCGCTCAATATTGCGATCGCGATCGCCACCGCGGGGCGCCGAGAGGTGGTTGCTGAAACCATCGGTTTGCTTGCTGGTCAGTCCCGGATGGCGAACGAATTGATGATTTGCCCGGCTACAGATCAGGACTTCGATCCGGTATGTTTGCAGGGCTACCCGGGACCGGCGCGCGTTTTTCGCGGACCGGTCGGCTCGTCGCCGCAGCGCAATGTGCTGCTCGACGCGACCGAAGCTGACGTAGTGATCTTCTTCGACGACGACTTCCTGCCGTCTCACGACTATGTCGCGGAGGTCGAGAGCATGTTCGCAGCCAACCCTGAAGTCGTCGTAACCACCGGAAAATTACTGCGCGACGGTGCGCTTGGTCCCGGCATTGTTCACGAAGAAGGACTGCGTCTCTTAAAAGAAGCCGGACCGAACAGCGAGGCACGGTCGATAACGTCGACATACAACGGCTACGGATGCAATCTCGCCGTTCGCATGAAGACGGTGCGTGATCATGGAATCCGCTTCGACGAACGTCTTCCGCTCTACGCATGGCTCGAAGACGTGGACTTCTCGCGGCAGCTCGCATTGCATGGGGACATCGTCAAGGTTGCGCGCTTGCGCGGCGTTCACCTCGGTACCAAACGAACGGGTCGTAGCCCGGGGGCTCGCCTCGGCTATTCGCAAGTTGCCAACCCTGTCTATCTGGCACGCAAGGGGACCATGCGTTGGCCGCTGGCTTTGAAGCAGGTCGGAAAAAACATGCTCGCCAACGGCCTGCGCAGTTTTTCTCCGGAGCCTTGGGTCGATCGGCGTGGCCGCTTGCTAGGAAACATGCGGGCGATCAAAGACTTGATCGGCGGAAAGATGAGTCCAGAGAGGGCCTTGAACGTCTCGCGGTAGACGTGTGCATATTGCTCATCGAACGGTTGAAGCTTTCAAGGCGCTGTCAATGTCCACTTACATCCAGACCAATTTTTCTGTGCTCCCAGGGGACTTCGTGAACCTGGGAGATGCGATGCTTTCACTCGCCGCAGCACGTCGCATGACGCGCGACGGTGGTCGCGTCTCGGTGTTGCCCTATCGACGGCCCAGCGACGAAGTGCGCGAAGAATTCGAGAAAGAAGGGTTTGAAGTCATCTCCATGCGAGATCATCCTTTGCTTGCATTTCGGGCCTGCAACAGTTCGTCGATCTGGATCGGTGGCGGCCACGCCATCAGAAATGAAGTCTCCCTGGGCTGGCTGTCGTTCACCACCGTCGTGTCGTGGCTCGCCAGAAAATCCGGACGAAATGTTCGGGTCATTGGCTCTGGGGCGACTCACATCAAGTCGCGTTGGAGGCGATGGATGTTCGGTAATATCTTTTCTGCTTGCGACAAGGTCTGCGTACGCGATCAACTCTCGGAAAAGTCGTTGAAAGCAGACTTTCCGGTTGCCGCCGAAAAAGTAAGTCTGGTCGGCGATCTCGCATTTCTCAAAGGGAGCCTCGATTTTCACGCACACCTGCTCGAAGAATTCTCTTGCGTGGTTTCTCCGGGCATCGACCTCGTCGAGGGCCGAACTGAAGATCCTCAGGAGATCCTCGAGGCGTTGCGGGTGCTGTTCGACCAATTCGAAATGAAGCACGTCATCATCGTGTCCCACGATTCCAGGAGCGAGTTCGGACTTCCTTTTTGCGAAGCTTTCGAATCGGTCGTTCGCGAGGCGCTTCCAGTGACGGTGGAAGTGATTACGCAAAAGGGAATCGAACACGGCCTGATGGAACCGTATGGCGGAGCGCGCTGGATCATCACGGGTCGCCTTCATGGTCTGATCATCGGCGCCATGCTGCGCAGACGGGTGTTCTACACGACCGGCTCTGCCAAAAAGCTGCGGCCGTTTGCGGAACTCTTTGAATATGGAATGGCAACGCACGTGCAGGGCATCCAATCCCCAAGTACCGCAAATGACTCGATTGCGCCGGCTGTTCTCAAGCAGGGAATTGCCGCCGAATTGAACTTTAATGTTTAGAGCGCTTTCAGTCTTGGGTGTCCATCGACTTCGTCGCGCTACGCGCTGGGCAGCAAGCGCTGTCTTGCTTGCCGTGACGATGGCATCGACCCATGGCGCCGACCCTGCAAGCGCGGCGCGTCCCTTCGGTGATTTCGTCGGCCTGGGCGTCAAGTTCCTGCAGGGCCAGCCACTCGACACCTTGCCCATGCTGGCCGACCTGAAGGTCAAGTGGGTGCGCGAGCACGTCAGCTGGTCGGCTGTCGAGCCATCGCCCAGCCAAATACCCGGTCGCTATGCCGCGTTGCCCGACAACCTTCGAACGCAACTCGCCTATTACCGCGCAAACGACATCGGCGTGGTGGCGCTGCTTACCCTTTCCAACGGAAGGACCGCACCCCAGACGGCTGCAGATGTGGGGCGTGATTCCGACCCTGCGGCTTTCGGTCGGTTCGCGGCGGAAGCTGCACGCCTGCTGAAGGCAGAGGGTGTGCGCTTCGTGCTCGAAGTGGGCAATGAACCGCACAACTCGTTCCTTCCCAAGGCGCTCGGCGGGCAGTGGAACGGCAAGGCTCCGTCGCCATGGCTCGATCACTACGTTCGCATGGTGAACGCCGCGGTGCAGGAAGTGAAAGCCATCGACCCCGCCGTCAAGGTGCTCGCCGGCGACGACATGTGGGTCATCGATTACTGGTTGCTTGCAGGCGGTCTCGATCCGCGTCTCGACGGTCTCACGGTGCACCCCTACACGCCCAGCATTCCCGAGATCACGGCGATCGCGAACGACACCGACTGGGTGCGCCCCTTTGTCGCCGTCGATCCGGATCGCTCGTTCCAGTCTGCATTCGTGCGCTTGCGTGCAGCGGCGCTCGCGCGGCAGGGCCGTCCGTTGGAGCTTTGGGTCACGGAAATGGGATGGCCGGTCGTAGAGGGCGCGAGCCCTGTCAAGGGCAGCGTCACAGAGCGCACAGCGGCGGCGTACATCCCGAGGTCTTTTATCCTGGCCGCTGAGGCAGGGGTCGAAGGGTTCTTGTGGTTCTCGTCGAACGACTCGGTGGACGGTCCGATGGGGCTCACACGCAACGACCGTATGCAAAGGCTGACATATGGCGCATTCAAAACGATGACGTCGGAGCTCGGCACCTTGCGCTTCGCGCGGCGCTTGCTCGGGGGGCAGGGCACTTCGGCCGCTGCACAGGCGTTCCTGTTCACGGACGATCGCGTTAGCACCGTCGTTGCCTGGCAAGCCACGGGCAGCAACGACTCGGAGCTCGTTATCCCGCAAGCTGGCACGGAGCAGTTGATGGTCACCGACTTACTGGGTCGTCAGCGAACGCTGCAGGCGAAAGACGGTCGATTCGAAGTGGCGCTCAGCGGCGAGCCCGTCTACGTACGTTTTTCATCAGGGGCAACGCAGATTTCCCAGATCACGGTCAAGTCATCGACTGCGAAGGTCCGCCCATGAGAACGATCGTGAAGATCGGTCCCTCGAGTGCCCTGACCAACGGTGGCGAGAGGCTGGCTGGCATCGATGGTTTGCGCGCAATCGCGATGACCATGGTGATCGCACAGCACTGCGGCCTGCTTCCTTTCGGATGGATCGGCGTGTGGTTGTTCTTTGTCATCTCGGGCTATGTGATTACCCGGGGTTTCATCGCGGAAGAGTCTTCGGTTCACCTTGGCCGGGCCCTGCCATCGGCAGGTCGGAGGTATGGCGCATTCGTGCGGCGGCGGCTCCTGCGCATCGTTCATGCGTACGCCCTCTATGTCGGCGCGTGCGTGTTGCTCTTTGCCATTCCGTACGGAATGGCCGGTTCGACCGACTTGATCGGCCTGATCACATTCACCTACAACTGGCAGATGGTGTTTCAGCCAGCGGCATCGACAGTGCATTGGCCCGCGATTGCACATCTTTGGACATTAAGCGTCGAACAGCAGTTCTATGTGTTCTTCCCTTTGCTCTTTCTAGGTGTGCCGGAACGGTGGCGCTGGAAGTTGGCATGTGCCCTTGTGTTGCTGGCGCCGCTGACGCGCTGGCTCTGGCTGCTCGTCGTTGGCGCAGCAATGCCGGACGCAGACGCCGGCAGGCTGGCCTTCAGTGTCTATGCGGCGACCATCTGCCAGATCGATGCATTCCTGCTTGGCGCGTTAATCGCACGGTTTCAGCCGCAGCTCTTGCGCAACCCGCGCCTGCCGATGCGCTGGTTGTGGATGGCGGTTGCCTCGGTTGCGGTGTTTGGCGTGATCTACATGTCACTGAACTACGCGCGGGGTGATCGCGGTGCAGACGTGTTCAAGAATATCTTCTCCGGTACCTTGTACGGCCAGGGGCGCGAGTTGTTCGGATACTCGGTCATCAACCTGTTTGCGGCCGGGGTACTGCTGGTGACCATCGCGGGTGTGCGTGGAACAGCCTGGTTGTCGAAGCCATGGATGACTTGGATCGGCCGCATTTCCTACGGCGGCTATCTGTTCCACGCGTTGGTGCTGTGGGGTCTGTCTGATTCGATCGGTGAGCAGTTGAAGTACGCGCCTACGGCATGGCGTGTCGCCGGGTTCGCTACCGTATTCATGACAACAGTAGGGCTGGCCTCGCTGTCATTTAGCTTTTTCGAGCAGCCGATTGCTCGGCGCTTCAAGACTTGGGCGTCGAGACGCGCGTCTGTACCTCGCATGCTCAAGTCGGCAAAGATCGAGCTTTGAAGCACTCGTTCAGCGGCGGTGTGCGGCCGTAGCGGTTTTCCTTTTTCGAATGGAAAGTATCCGCTTCAAATACCGTCGCGCCGCAGGATCGTAGGTTCTGGCGAGGTAGAGCGACACAGCACAAATGCCGACAATAAATGCCGGAATCCAGACAGCCGGGCTGACGCCAAGCTTGCGAGCGAGATAGGAGAAACTGAACAGCGGACCGAAGTGCAGCATGTAGACCGGGTATGAGATGTCACCGAGCACCGTCGCAACACGCTTCAAGGCAGCCGGTGGATTGAAGGCGACTCCCATGTAGACGATCGCCGGGAAGCATAGAACGATTGCAACGATGTCGTAGAACGCCCGGTATGCTGGCGAAACGTCGACAATCAGCACCGCGCAAAGCGCAGCTGCAGCGACGACTGAGAGTGCCGAATCACGCGGCTGGCTCCCGGTCCAGGATTTAGCCAGCAGCACACCGAGGCCGAAACCGAAGAAGCTGCGGATGACGCCGAAGTGAACGTCTGACCAAGCATAGCCCGCTTCCGCCCATCCGGTGCCAACGATCAATGCGCACAGTGCGATGCACAGAACGACAACGTATGCAGCCAGCGTGCGTTTCGATGCTTTGACGAGCACGCTGGCCCAGACTACGTTGACGAGAAGTTCGAAGTAAATCGACCACGACGGGCCATTGATGGGAGCGAGTTCATCCGTTGCAGGAGAAGGCAACATCAGAACATTGAAGACGGCGCTGATCCCAAGGTGTGGCCACGACATTTGAATGGTGTGGTCCGTCGCGATCTGCGCTAGGCGCCGGAGCAAGCCGACCAAGAAGCCCAGGAGGTACAGCGGATAAAGCCGAATGACCCGTTCCAGCAGAAAATCGGTGAACGGCAGGCCTCTGTCGAGTCTCGTCTGGTAGGCGCGCGCGATAACGAGGCCACTCAGCAGAAAGAAGAAATCGACTGCGAGGTAGCCGCTCTGCGCGAACGGTCCGATGAAATCGAGATGAAACAGGATGACACCGATGGCGGCAAGGCCGCGCATGGCATCGAGCGTCAACAGACGCGGATTTTTGGAAGGAAGCATTGGAAGGCTAGCCGCCTCTCGCGCGGCTAGGCGACTTGTTACGCTGCTTTGGCCGCGTACTCATATTCCGAGTACTTGTAGCCCCCATGGCGATAGCCCTGGTTGCCGTTGTACCGGCGACTGAAATCCATTCCGTTGAAGAGCACCCCGTCGATCTTCACACCGGCTTTTGCAAGCCGGCGAACACTCTCGTTCAGTTCCCCCAGCTGGCTCTTTCCGGCGCGCGCCACGAGCAGCACGAGTCCACAGGCGGGTGCCACTGCCGCCGCATCGGCTGCCACCAGCACTGGCGCAGAGTCGATAACCACGCTGTCGTAGCGAGATGAAAGTTCATCGAGCGCAACGGTAAATGCCGCCGACTCCAGCATGTCCGCAGGCAAGCGAGGCAGCTTGCCGGTGGTCAGCACATCGAGATTAGGGTGCACCTGCACATGGATGGCTTGTTGCGCACTGAGTTTGCCGGTGAGCAGTTCAGACAACCCTCCCTCGTGCTGAAGGCTGAAGGTGCCACTCAGATCGCGTTTTCGAAGGTCGGCATTGATGAGCAGCACACGCTTGCCGGACTGGGCCAGCAGCATCGCGAAGTTGCGGGCGATAAAGCTTTTGCCGATACCGGGGGTGGCACCGGTAACGAGGATGCGGTTATTGCTTGCCTCGGCCATCGCAATCTTGAGACCGACCCGCAGTTCACGCAAAGCTTCTATGGGGTGACTGTGGGGAGATACATCGGCCAGCAAGGTGCCGGACGACTTCTTTCTGCCGGTGCCTCGATCGATCAGAAGCTGCTCCGGGCTGTGGGGCACTACGGCATACACGTCCAGGCCGGTGTGGACTTCGATCTCTTCAGGGTTGTGAACGCCCGGCCTCGAGCGGGAGCGCCAGATTGCAAGTGCTGGCCCCGCCATGAGCCCGAGCACCAATGCAAGAGCGAGGACGATCAGCTTCTGCGGCTTGACCGGCACCTTGGACACGGCAGCCTTGTCGACCAGCCGCACATTGCCGGTCTTTCCTTCCTTGAGCAACCGCATTTGCAATACGTTGCTCTGCATGGACTGGTAAAGCGCGCCATTGACGCGCACGTCGCGCTCCAGCCTCAAGGCATCGCGCTGCACATTGGGCATGCCGGCAATGCGCGAATTGAGCGCGCCGAGTTCGCCCTGTACGGCGCCGATTTGCTTGTCCAACGTCAGCACGCGAGAGCTTTGATCGGTGAAGTAGGGCTCCGTCTCGCGCCGCTTCTGTTGCAAGTCGAGAAGGCTGGTCTGCAAGGTCGCTGTTTTGGCCAGCCAGACCTTGGCCTCCTCGTCGAAAGCGACGGTGCCGTTCTCATTGCGAAAGTGCGCATAGGCATCTTCTGAAGCCCTGAGCTGACGCTCGAAGATGGGAAGTTGCGTGTTGAGAAACGTGATGGTCTTTTCGGCTTCTGCCGATTTGCGTTCCATGTTCTGCCGCAGATACTGCTCGGCGATGGCATTGAGAACAGCGGCCAGACGAACCCGGTTGCTGTCTTCCAGCGTCACGCCGATCACGTTGGACTGGCGGCCCTGCTCGACCATTTGCAGACGTCCTTGCAAGGCGTCGACGGCGCGATCCAATGATGCCGCATAGACGTTGAATTGAGCCCCGGGCTTGCCGGACAACTGGCTCAGCTGAATGTCCACGACGCCTTCGGAAAGTGTTTGCTGCAGCGGTTGCCCGACCACGCCTTCGAGCGGCACGTCCAGCAGTTCATGACTCACTCGATAGCGTCCGCCGCCGAGGGTCGTAATGATGAACGGCCCGGTGTCCTCGAGCGAAGGCGGCACATTGAAGCGGGTCACGTCGATGCGTTCGGTTCCACTCACATAGCCGCCGAGAAGGGGGTCCGAAAAACCAACGGCGCGGCGGGCGAGCCATGGGCCGACCAGTGGCAGATAACGCGGTTGTGCACTTGTCTGCAAGCCCGCCTGTTCCGCCGCAGCGTTGAGCACCATGCGAGAACCGAGGACTTGAATTTCTCCGCTGACTGGCGTCTTGACCTCGAACATGCCAGTGGTCTCATTGAGAAAACTCTTGCTGTCGGGTGCGGAGTCTTCGACCTGCACCAGGAGGTTGGCGCGATAGACGGGTGTGGCCAGAGTCACATAGGCCAAGCCGATCAGCAATGTCAATGCAACGATGCAGGCGATCAGCCACTTGTGGTCGAGCAGGATGTCTTTGTAGGCCGACAAGCGTGGCGCCTCTTCGGCATCTACCAACATGGTGCTTTCACCCGAATTTGTGAGTGTCCGCGCGCGAACATCGGGCGTCAAAGTAAGGGGGGATCTGCTCATGCTAAGTGGAAAGTTCCTGTATGCAACGCAAGAGCGCGCATCGAGTGTTGGAACTGCATTAGAGAGCAGAAATCGTGCCTCAGGCCCTCAATGGAGAGTCATCAATAGAACGTTGCATTGCGATACAAGAGCGTCTGAAAGGAGAGTCAGAGAAATCTGTGGGCGCTCCCGGTCACTCATCAGTTTCCGTAGCCCTTTGGGTTACTTTTTTGCCAGCGCCAACTGTCTTCGCACATCTGTTGCAGTCCGCGACGTGCCTTCCAGCCAAGTGTTGAATGCGCGAGTGACGGGTCGCCCCAATAAGCAGGCACATCGCCTGCACGGCGCGGCCCAATGTCATAGGCAATGGGCTGGCCGCTCGCCAGCTCAAAGGCCTTGACGACATCGAGCACCGAGGCCCCTTGACCCGTGCCGAGATTCACTGTCACGAGGCCGGGTGCAAGCGCCGCGTGACTTAACGCGGCTACATGCCCTTCGGCCAGGTCCATCACATGCACGTAGTCGCGCACGCCCGTGCCATCGGGTGTCGGGTAGTCACCGCCATGCACTGCAAGACGGTCGCGCAGACCCACTGCGACCTGGCACACATAGGGCATCAGGTTGTTTGGCTTGCCCTGCGGGTGTTCGCCGATGAGTCCGCTTTCATGCGCGCCGACCGGATTGAAATACCGCAGCAATGCAATACGCCAGTCAGGCTGTGCGACGTGCAAGTCGGCCAGCATCTGCTCGACCATGCGCTTCGAATGTCCGTAGGGGCTTTCTGGCCGACATGGCGCGCTCTCGGGTATGGGCGAACTTTCCGGTTCGCCGTAGACGGTGGCCGATGACGAAAAGATCAGCGCCTTGACGCCTGCCGCTTGCATTGCCGCGGCGAGAACCAGCGTGCCGTTCACGTTGTTGTCGTAGTAGTGCAGCGGGTCTGCGACGGAATCGCCTACGGCTTTGAGTCCGGCGAAATGAATCACGGCTGCAATGGCGTGTTCTCGGAACAGGCGGTCGAGCAGGGCGCGGTCACGCACGTCGCCTTCGATGAATTCGATGCTTTTGCCAGTGATCGTGCCAAGCCGCTGGAGCACACGCACGTCGCTGTTGCCGAGGTTGTCGAGGATCACAGGTGTGTAGCCGGCTGCCACCAGCGCGACGCAAGTGTGGCTGCCGATAAAGCCGGCGCCGCCGGTGACGAGGATCAGTTCGCTCATGTCGTTCCCTCAGAAAATTGTCGGACCGTTGGTCATTCTGCGTGACTTCAACAGGGCCATCTGGCGGCGAAGATTTCCACTTTAGATGGCGTGTCATCCATCGGCTTGTCAATAGAAAATGGCATGCCAACCGGACCACATTCGAACCTCGTTCGCTACCGTAATCTCTCAACTTTTCCGGCTCTGGCGCCGTGCGGTGGATGTGGAACTTCAGCCTTTCGGTCTCACTCAAGCGACACGGCTCGCCTTGCTGCACATCGCCCATTCCAAGGAGGGGCGCGTCAAAAAGATCTGGCGCTTTCACTCTGGCTCGCCAGCTCTTCTGTTGCGCTGACGACGCGTCGCACGTCGGTGGTGGCGTGGGTCGAAAATGCACATGTTCGTGCCGGCGTGCCCGACGGCACCAAAGAGCTGCCTTGCCACATCAACCGGGTCAATGCCGTTCTTGCCTTCGGACCATCAGGCGCGCGCAAGCCGTCGTCGCAAAAAGGCCTTGAGCGGACCGGAGCCGTAGACCATGCGCGAAAAACTCACATACCAGGACTTCGGCAGGCAGATGGCCGCGTAGTAATACATGCGCTGTTGTAGCGGTGCGGCGCGCGTTTGCGGGTGCAGCAAGATCCGGCTCAGCAAACCCATGTCCTTGCCCGAGCCCGACCACCACTTATCGAGAAACTGCAGCCACTGGTAGGACGGCTGGTCTTTCAATGGTGCCCACGGTGCTGCGATCTGCGGCCGGTATTTTTTGAATAGGCCGGTGATCCACGGTTCGAGGCGCTCGTAGCGATGGCGAAGCATTTGCACGTTCGGCAACGAGGACATCAGGCCGCCGGCGGACGAAGATTCCGGATGGATTCGGTATTGCGTCAACCCTTCGTCGATGAAGGCGACCGGGCTGAACAAGGTGCCGGCCAACGAGAGCTGCATGTCTTGCTGCATCCCGCGGTCGTCGTCGAGTGGACCTATGGCCCGAAGCAACTCGCGACGAAACGCCAGGCCCGACATCGGCGTGACGACAGGGCAGTGCACGAGCTGGTGAACTCGGTCGACCAGATAGCCGTGCGGCAGCGCGCCCGCTGCGTAGTGGGGGATCAGCCCGAGGTCCTGTTGCGCAGCCGAGAACCGCTTGAGCGGGTGATGCACCCACCCCGGTATGCGCCCGCCGACTGGCATGCGCAGCGCAGCGAGCACCTTTTCGATCCGCTCGGGTGCCATGATGTCGTCGGAGTCGATCATCAGCACCACATCGCCTGAACTCGCTGCTATTGCAGCGTTGGCGGCGTTGCACATGCCCTGATTTTTGTTCCGTATTGCCCTGATGTTCGGATACCGTTGTGCGTACGACGAGGCAATTTCCCACGAGTTGTCGGTCGACCCGTCGTCGACCATCACGATCTCGTCTGCAGCGATGGTCTGTGCCAAACAAGACTCAAGGCACTCGGCAAGATACCGCCCGTAGTTGTAGCAAGTGACCGCCACGACTCACAGTCGGCCTTGCCGGTCGTTCATCGAGTAGCAGCGGCTCGGGTGCGGTTTGCGTCATGCGAAAGGTTTGGCCTGCGCGCCCCGCTCGCCGTTCGTCGGACCGGGCCACTCAAGGCGCACCTTCACCCTCAACTTCTGCGCCCGCATGCCGATATGAGAAGGAATGGCCGATTCCCCTTTTCTTAGTTCGCACCACGACCTGTGGATCGTCGCGGCTTCGGTCGTGATCGCGACGCTTGCGTCGTTCGTCACGCTCGACCTGTCGATGCGCGTGCGTTCGCCCAGCGGCGACGTGAGCAACACGTGGTGGATGACGGGTTCTCTGGTCATGGGCACGGGCATCTGGGCCATGCATTTTGTCGGCATGCTGGCATACACCTTGCCGATTCAGATCGGCTTTACCGCCTTCATCACGCTGGTGTCATGGGTGGCCGCAGTGGCCGCTGCCGCCGTTGCGCTGCGGGTGGCCAGCAGCGCCGACTACAGCACGCGGTCGATCGGCGTGGCCTCGATGGCGATGGGCGTCGGCATCTGCGGCATGCACTACATCGGCATGGCGGCGCTGAGCGTTACGCCGGGCATCGTCTGGGACTACAGGATCGTGGTGGCCTCCGCGGTCATCGCTGTCGCTGCGTCGGCGGCGGCGCTGCTCATTTTCCGGATGCTGCTGCAAGTACGCGCGGAGCGGCGCTTCCCGATGCAACTGCTCGCGGCCGTCATCATGGGGGTGGCGATCTCCGGCATGCACTACACCGGCATGGCCGCGGCGCAGTTTCCGGTCGGCACCGTGTGCCTGAGCGCCAATGCGCTGAACGGCAGCGGGCTGACCGCCATCGTCGTCGTTGCGTCGTGCATGCTGCTGGTCGGCGCGCTGCTGGCTTCGCTGCTCGAGGCGCGGCTGCAGATTGTCGCGCGGCAGCTGTCGCAGTCGCTGACCGAGTCGAACGCCCGCTTGCAAAGCGCCAACGACGAGCTGCTCAAACGCGCCTTCTCCGACCCGCTGACAGGCTTGCCGAACCGGCTGCTGTTCGAAGACCGCTTGCGACACGCGGTGCAACGGCTGGAGCAGGTCAACCAGTCGGGTGCCGCCGAACAACTGGCCGTGCTCTTCGTCGACCTCGACGGTTTCAAGCCGGTCAACGACTCGTTCGGCCACGCGGCCGGCGACCAGATCCTTAAGATCACCGCCGAGCGCCTCATCAAGCAGTCGCGTCCCGGTGATACCGTGGCCCGCGTCGGCGGCGACGAGTTCCTGCTGCTGCTCGAAGGCATGAAGGCGCAAGAAGACTGCGTGCAGATCATCGACCGCATCCTCTACGCGCTGTCTCGGCCCTTCGACATGATGGGCAAGCACCTGCAGATTGCGTGCTCCATCGGCGTGGTCATGCATCCGCTGCAAGGCGAGCCGGACAAACTGATCGCCAACGCGGACGTGGCCATGTACGCGGCCAAGCGCTCCGGCGGCTCCAGTTATGCGTTCTTCGAGTCGCACATGGCGGTCGACACGGCCGACCAGCTCCAGTTGCAGAGCGACCTCCGGCTGGCGCTGGAGAGCAACCAGTTCGAGCTGTACTACCAGCCCAAGATCGATGGCCGCCGCAATCGCATGAGTGGAGTCGAGGCGCTGGTTCGCTGGAACCATCCGCGGCTCGGTCTCGTGAGCCCCGACAGCTTCATCGGGCTTGCCGAACGCTACGGGCTGATCGTGCGGCTGGGCAACTGGGTGCTCAACGAGGCTTGCCGCCAGGTCGCAGACTGGAGCAAGGAGGGCACGCACATGCGGGTCGCCATCAACCTCTCTGCCAACCAACTGCGCGAGCCGACGTTGGTCGACAAAGTCGAAGAGGCGTTGCGCAAGCACGGCGTGCTCGGCTCGCAGTTGCTGTGCGAGATCACCGAATCGGTCGCGATGCAGGACATGAAGGTGACGCAGCGCACCTTCGAAGGCCTCTCGCGGCTGGGCGTGCATCTGTCGATCGACGACTTCGGCACTGGCTATTCCAGTCTGAGCCACTTGCGCGATTTGCCGGCGCGGCAACTCAAGATCGATCGCAGCTTCGTCAAGGACCTGGAGACCAAGGCGGATGCGCGCGCTGTCGTCGAAGCGGTGGTCAAGCTCGCCCATGCATTGAACCTGACGGTGGTGGCGGAGGGCGTCGAGACACTGGGACAGCGCGACATCGTGTTGAAGCTCGGCTGCGACGAGCTGCAGGGATTTTTCTACGCCCGGCCGATGCGAGCCTGCAAGATCCTGCCCTGGAAGTTCGACCAGGCAGCCAACGCCACGCGACCCGCAGAATTGGCGACGGCCTTCGGCACGCGGTTCTAGGCGGCGTTTTGCGGTCGGGCAGCGGCGGGACAGCGCTGCCAGAATAGGCGCGAAAGGAATCCCATGAGCCGCACTCGAGCCCTGACCCTGGCCGCCAACTACTTCGACGACGGCCGTTTCCAGCATGTGCTGGCGCGCCGTGTGGCGTGCCCCACCGAAAGCCAGGAGCCGTCGCGCGACGCGGTGCTGGCGCAGTACCTTGCGCAGCAGATCGTGCCGGACCTCGAAGCGCTCGGCTTTGTCTGCCGCACCGTTGCCAACCCGATGGCCGGCGGCAGTCCGTTTCTCCTCGCCGAGCGCGCCGAGACGGGTGCGTCTTTTACCGTGCTGAGCTACGGCCACGGCGACGTGGTGCGCGGACATGCGGCGCAGTGGCGGCAAGGACTCGACCCCTGGCAGCTGACCATCGAAGGCGACCGCTGGTACGGCCGCGGCACTGCGGACAACAAGGGGCAGCACTCGGTCAATCTGGGCGCTCTGTCGCAGGTGCTGGTCGCGCGTGAAGGTCGGCTCGGCTACAACCTGAAGCTGCTGCTGGAGATGGGCGAAGAGACTGGGTCGCCAGGCCTGCGCGAGGTGTGCGAACTGCATAGCGAGGCGCTGCGCGCCGATCTCTTTCTCGCATCCGACGGCCCACGCGTCGCCGCCGCTCGACCGACGCTGTTTCTCGGCTCGCGCGGTGGCCTCAACTTCGATTTGCGCATCGCGCTGCGGCCGTCGGGTCATCACTCCGGCAACTGGGGCGGCTTGCTGCGCAACCCCGGCATCCGGTTGGCGAACGCCATCGCATGCCTGGTCGACGAGCGCGGCCGCATTCGTGTTCCGAGCCTGCTGCCTGATGCCTTGCCCGACAACGTGCGCCAGGCGCTCAAGTCCATCGAAGTCGGCGGCGGCGTGGACGACCCCCAAGTCGATGCGGATTGGGGCGAGCCGGGCCTGTCGCCGGCCGAGCGCGTCTTCGGCTGGAACACGCTGGAGGTGCTGGCTTTCAAGACCGGCAACCCGGAAGCGCCGGTCAACGCCATCCCCGGCCGCGCCAGCGCGCATTGCCAGATCCGTTATGTGGTCGGCAGCGACAGCACGCACTTCCTGGCGCATGTGCGCGAGCATCTCGACGCCCATGGCTACACCGATGTCGAAGTCACGCAGAGCGGCGAGTTGATGGAAGCCACGCGGCTCGACCCCGACAACCCATGGGTGCGCTGGGCGCTGGCATCCATCGAGCGCAGCACCGGCAAGGTGCCCGCGCTGTTGCCCAACCTGGGCGGCACGCTGCCCAACGATGTCTTCGCCCACGTGCTCGGTTTGCCGACGCTGTGGGTGCCGCACTCGTACCCGGCCTGCGCGCAGCACGCGCCCAACGAGCACATGCTCGGCAGCGTGGCGCGCGAGTCGTTGCAGCTGATGGCTGGCTTGTTCTGGGACCTGGGCGCGGAGGGCGCGGCGATTGCCGCCGAGCGCCGATCAGCACCTGTAAACACCCGCAGTTCCGCGTTTTGAAGCCGCGCGTCTCCGCTTAAATGCAGGGACCACGTTTCAAAGTGTCGCTGCATGCCGGTTCCGCAAAGTCAAGCCAACGAAGAACCGCGCATCAAAGCGCTGGACGACCTGCGCGTGCGCGACTCCGAAGCCGAAGCGGCCTATGACGACATCGCAGCGCTCGCGGCGCAGATTTGCGGCACGCCGGTGGCATTGGTGTCGTTCGTCGACCGGGAGCTGCAATGGAACAAGGCCACGGTCGGCCTGACGATCTCCGACACAGCGCGTGCGCATTCGTTTTGTGCGCACGCCATCGAAGTGTCCGACGCACTGCTGGTGATCGAAGACGCCACGCTCGACGTCCGGTTCGCGAGCGACCCGCTCGTGACGGCCGCTCCGCACCTGCGCTTCTACGCCGCTGCGCCCATCGTGACAGCGGCCGGTGCCGCGCTGGGCACCGTCTGCGTCATCGACACCCGCCCCAGACAAATCAGCGACGCGCAGCGCGATGCCTTGGCCATGTTGGCACGCCAGGCCGCATCGCTGCTGGCGTTGCGCGCACGCACGCATGAAGCCGAAGCGCTGGCGCTGGAACGTGACCGGCTCGCCACTGAGGCCGATATGCATCAAAAGCGAAGCGACCAGTTGCTCGACCTGGTGCTGCGCGGTGGCGACCTGGGCCTGTGGGACCTCGATGTGGCGTCGGGCCGGTGGACGATCAACACACGCGAGCGCACCATGCTCGGCTACAGCGCCGATGAAGCGCAGCCGGGCAGCCTCGACTGGAAGGGGCTGATCCACCCAGACGACTGGCGTGCCTATGCGGCCGAGTTCAACAGCCATCTGCTGGGCCGCACGCCGTTCTGCGAGTTCGTGCACCGCATGCGCCACCGCGATGGGCAATGGATCTGGGTCATGAGCCGGAGCGTTGCCGTCGAGCGCAGCGCCGACGGCCGTCCGCTGCGCGTGGTCGGCACGCACATTGACGTGACTGCGCAGCGGCAGGCTGAAGAAGAGCGGCGCAAGACCGGCGAGCGGCTTGAACTGGCGCTGAGCGGTGGCGACATCGGCCTGTGGGATCTCGACTTGCGCACGGGCAGGGCGACCTACAACGCGCAGTGGTGGGGCATGTTCGGCTACGTGGTCGGCGAGATCGAGGCCGCCGACGGGCTGTGGCAAAGCATGGTTCATCCGGAGGACTACGACGCGGCGCGCACTGGGCTGGAGCGGCATGTGAATGGCGAGACGCCCATGTACGAAGGCGAAGTCAGGGTGCGCCATAAAGACGGCCGCTGGTTGTGGATTCAGAACCGCGCCAAGGTGGTCGAGCGCGGGCTGGACGGCGCCGCGCTGCGCATCGTCGGCGTTAACCTGAACATCAGCGAACTCAAGCAAAAGCAACTGCTGCTCGATGCGCTGGCCCGAGAAGACGCACTCACCGGTTTGCCCAATCGCCGCTCGTTCGAAGAGCGCGTGTGCGATGCCATGGCGCGGTCGCGCCGTTCACGCACTCCTATGTGCCTGATGTACCTCGACGTCGACAACTTCAAGCACATCAACGACTCGCACGGCCATGCCGGCGGCGATGCGGTGTTGAAGGAATTCGCGCGACGCATCAAGCGCGGCGTGCGCACCACCGACATGGCGGCGCGCTATGCGGGAGACGAGTTCGTGCTGCTGCTGGAAGACGTGGCTGGCGAAGAGGCTGCAGCCATCGCAGCGCGCAGAATTTTGATGGCACTGAAGCCTGTCTTCGGCATCCCGGGCGGTGCGTTGCGTGTGACGACCAGCATCGGCGTCGCGTTGTCGGGCATCGACGATGAAGACATTCCTGCGCTCCTGGCACGTGCCGATGCGGCCCTGTACGAAGCCAAGAAGGGCGGGCGCAACGGTTTCCGCATGGCGGGTGCGGAGTTCAACTCGGTGCTTGGCAGCGATGCGGTGCCGGCCGCTGCTTCGACGTTGAAGCATTGAGACACTGGCGCCCGATTTCCGGGTCGCTAGGGCATGGCAAACTTCTGCCGCCCCGTCAGTTCAATCCACACGAGAGCGCCTGCCCGTCATGACCGCCATGAGTACGTCAGAAATCTTCCTGATAGCGATGTTGATCATCTTCACCGCGCCCTATCTGATCTGGCGTTTGGGGCGCACGGAGTACTTCGCGCCGCTCGTGGTGGTGCAGATCATCACCGGCATCCTGCTCGGCCCCGGCGTGTTGGGTACGCTGTTCCCCGACTACTACAAATTCGTCTTCAGCGCGCCGGTGATCCTGTCGCTCAACGCCATCGCGCAGTGGGCGGTGATGCTCTTCGTCTTCATCGCCGGGATCGAGCTGGATTTGAAGCAGGCCTGGACGCATCGGCGCGAGAGCGGCATCACCGCGGGAATGGCACTCGGCGTGCCGCTGCTGTTCGGTGGTGCGGCCGCAATGGGCATGCTCATGTTTCCGGGCTGGATCGGCGCCAAGGCGCTCACCTGGCAGTTCGTGCTCGGCATCGGCATGGCGTGCGCGGTCACTGCGCTGCCCATCCTCATCCTGCTGATGGAAAAGCTGCAGATCCTGCGGCAGCCGATCGGCCAGCGCATCCTGCGTTACGCGAGCGTCGACGACATCGCGATATGGGGTGTACTCGCGTTGATCCTGATGGACTGGGAACGCGTCGGCAAGCAGGTCGCCTTCCTGGTGATCTTCGGCGTTGCCAGCGTGGTCTATCGCTGGCTGATGGCTCGCATTCCGGAGCGCGACCGCTGGTACTGCAGCTTGACCTGGCTGGCCGCCTGCGGCCTTGGCGCCGACTGGTCGGGGCTGCACTACATGGTGGGCGCCTTCATCGCGGGGGCCGTCATGGATTCGGCGTGGTTCGACCAGAAGCAGATGGACTGGCTGCGCCACAACGTGCTGCTGGTGTTGATGCCGGTGTTTTTCCTGAGCACTGGCTTGCGCACCAACTGGCAGGTGGGCGGGGCTGCGGTGTTCATCGCGGCGGCGGTCTTGCTGGTTGCCTCGGTCGCCGGCAAGCTGATCGGCATTCACATCGCCGGCAAGATCCTGAAGTGGCAACCCGGCGAAAGTTCGCTCGTCGGCTGGCTGCTGCAGACCAAGGCTTTGATCATGATCATCTTCGCCAACGTGCTGCTCGACAAGACGATCATCACCAACGAGAGCTTCACCGCGTTGCTGGTGATGGCGGTCGCCAGCACCATGCTGACGGTGCCAATCGTTTCGCCGAAGCTGGCGCGGATGAAAGAGATCGTCTTCAGGTCGAAGTAGAAGCCAGCATGGTCCCGCGGCAGTTCTCCGAGCCGCAGTGGCACGGAAAGTCCGCCGCCACCTTGTCGTTGTCTGCGGCCAGCCCATAGTCGATGAAGAGTTCGTCGCCGGCCTCGACTGCCACGATGGTCTGGAACCTGAGCACCAGTTCGCCGGATTCGTCGTACTCCTCGACCGCTTCGCAGTTGGGGTCGCACGAGTGGTTCAGGTGGCGCGTCGCGTTCCCGCCCTTGGCACCGTCGATGGTCTCGTCGTTCGTCAGCTTGAAGAGATAGGTGAGGTTGTCGTCCCACGTCTTGGCTGCGATCTGCGCGGGCGAATAGCGCCGGCCTTCGTACAGGCCCAGGAAGGCGTCGGCCGGCAGGTCGCGTGTCGCAAATCCGCCGAGCCCGTGCACGCCGCTGGCTGAAACCCGGATGCAGGGCGTTGAAGAAACGCTGGAACGTGCCATGGATCAAGGGTCTTGAAAAAGAGCGAGCATAGACTCGACCGTGACGGCGTCAATACGGTGCCGCAGGAGACCTCGAAATGCAGATGCGCGACCTCTACCAGCAGAAGCGAACGACAGCCGCGGAGGCGATTCGGCACGTGAAGAACGGCGACTTCATCGTCGTGCCGACGGGCGTCGGGGAGCCACCCGCGCTGCTCACGGCACTGTCGGACCAGCGGCGCGATTTCCTCGATGTGAAGGTCGGGCAAATCCTCGCGATGCGCAAATACGCCTACCTCGACCCCGAGACGGTCGACCATGTCCGGCACGTGGCTTTCTTCTACGGCGGCGCCTCACGGGCGGGTGGACAAGCCGGCTGGATCGACTTCATTCCCAACTACTTTTCAGAGATCCCGGCGCAGATCGAACGCGGCCAGATGGCAGCCGACGTGGTGTTCAGCATGGCATCGCCGATGGACGATGAAGGCTTTTTCGCGCTCAGCCTCGGTGTCGACTACACGATGGCTGCTGTGGCCAAAGCGCGCGCGGTGGTGCTCGAAGTCAACCCGAACGTGCCTTACGCATTCGGCGAGTGTCGCGTGCACATCTCGCAGGTCACCTCGCTCATCGAAAGCGATGAGCCGGTGCTCGAAGTCGGTCTGCCCAAGATTGGCCCGGTGCAGGAGGCGATCGGCAAGTACGTCGCCGACATGATCGAAGACGGCTCGACGCTGCAGATCGGCTACGGCGGCATCCCGGATGCGGTGGTGATGCAACTCACCCACAAGCACGACCTCGGCATTCACACCGAGATGATCGGCGACGGCATCCTGTCGCTGGTGGAATGCGGCGCCGTGACCAATCGCCGCAAGAACTACCTTCCGGGGAAGATGATCGCGACCTTCGCGCTCGGGTCCAAAAAGCTCTATCGGTTCATGGAGCGCAACCCGATGCTGGAGATGCATCCGGTCAACTTCACCAACGACCCCGCGCTGGCCGGCCTGAACGACAACATGGTCGCCATCAACGCGACGCTGCAGATCGATTTGCTGGGGCAGTGCGGCTCGGAGAGTCTGGGCTCGGCGCCGTTTTCAGGCACCGGCGGCCAGAGCGACTTCGTGCGGGCAGCCAATCGCTCGCGAGGCGGCAAGGCGTTCATCGTCGTGCCTTCTACCGCCCGCAACGACACCATCTCGCGCATCGTGCCGGTGCTGTCGCCTGGCACGCATGTGAGCACCAGCAAGAACGACATCAACTACGTCGTCACCGAATACGGCGTGGCGCAGTTGCGCGGCAAATCGGCCAAGCAGCGAGCGAAAGAACTGATCGGTATCGCGCACCCGGACTTTCGCGAGGAACTCACAGCGCAGGCGAGGCTGATTCATCTGCTTTGAGTGAGCGAACTACCGCAGCTGCGTGTACACGACGACGCCCAGCACGACCACGATCGCGAGCAGCAAAGTCCAGCGGTTCAATAAGCCCGACTGCTTCGTCGCGCGATAGCCTTCGAGGCGGCCGGGCAGGGTCTGTATGTCTTCGATGCGCTTGGGCGGCGCCAGCCGCGCGTCTTGCGCGATGAGCGTCAGCAGCGGCACGACGGCGGCATGCGCGTCCGGATCTTCATCGCTGTCGTTGTGGTCGTCCGACGCCCGCTCGACACTCGCGACATACGCGAGGAAGGCGCTGCCCTCGTGCGTGAAGCCAATGTCGTCGCCGCTCATCGCCAAGGCGCCATGCTCGACCAGCGCGTCGAGTCCGCGCCGTACATAGGAGCGCTCGTTGCCGGGCACGCTTTCCTGAAGTTCGATGCGCGAGGTTTCGGTGCTGCGCGACGCCATGCAGCGTTCGAGGATGAGGGTGGTGAGTACGCTGGCAAAGGCTTCGCGGTCGGTCAGGCTGCGGGGCATTCGTGGTCCATTCGTTTTCCATTCGTGTTGTTCTGTGGCCTCCCTGAATGTGGGGTCGATTCTTCCATCTTCGGCCTTCGCCACAATAGGGGTCATGACCCAGCCTTCGACCGAACTCATCCATCACCCCTACGTACCGCCGGCCAGGTTCGCCGCGCCGCAACCCGGTGTGTTCAAGGCCTCGACCGTGTTCTTCGCCGACGTGGCCGCGCTGCGCGCACGCGACTGGAAAACCAAGGCCGGCTACACCTACGGCCTGCACGGCACGCCGACCACGTTCACGCTCGAAGAACGGCTCGCCACGCTCGAAGGCGGCACGGCCGCGTTGTTGGTGCCGAGCGGCCTCGCATCGATCACGCTGGTGTCTTTCGCCTTTCTGAAGGCGGGCGACGAGGTGCTGCTGCCCGACAACGTCTACGGCCCGAGCAAGGCGCTGGCGACAGGCGAACTGGCTAACTTCGGCATCACCCACAAGCTGTACGACGCGATGAATCCGGCCGATCTCGCAGCCAAGATTTCCGACCGCACGCGGCTGGTGTGGGTCGAGGCGGCCGGCTCGGTCACGATGGAATTCCCGGATTTGCCGGCGCTGGTCGCCGTCTGCCGTGCGCGCGACGTGCTGTGCGCGCTCGACAACACCTGGGGCGCCGGGCTGGCTTTTGCGCCGTTCGATCTGGACGGCAGCGGCACAGGGCAGGGTGTCGACATCGTTGCGCACGCGCTTACCAAGTACCCGAGCGGTGGCGGCGACGTGCTGATGGGCGGCGTGACCACGCGCGATGACCGCCTGCACAACGCGCTCAAGCTCACGCACATGCGCATGGGCTTCGGCGTTGGGGTGAACGATGTCGAACTGGTGCTGCGATCGTTGCCGAGCATCGGCTTGCGCTATGCGGCGCACGACCGGGCGGCGAGAGAGCTTGCACGCTGGTTGCAGGCCCGCGACGAGATCGCGCAAGTACTGCACCCGGCCCTCGAAGGCTCACCGGGCCATGACCACTGGCGTGCCCTGTGCGGCAAGACAGATCGGGCCGCTGGCTTGTTCTCGATCGTTTTCGACGAGCGCTTCAGCAGCGAGCAGGCCGACCGTTTCTGCGACAGCCTCAAGCTCTTCCGGCTCGGCTATTCGTGGGGCGGCCCGATCAGTTTGGTGGTGCCGTACGACATCGGCCTGATGCGCGACCCGACTGTTGCGCGCTGGTCGTACAAAGGGACGCTGGTGCGATTTTCGGTCGGCCTGGAAGATGTCGGTGACCTGCGCGACGACCTGGAACAAGCCCTGGGCAAGCTCTGAGCCGTCTTTCGTAATCGCGTACAGTCGGAAGCATCGCAATCCCACGGATTGCCCCGCACCAAGGAGACGCAGTGGCCGCACCCAATTACGGATACGAGAAGCGACAGAAGGAACTGGCCAAGAGGAAGAAAAAGGAAGAAAAGCTGCGCGACAAAGTCAATCGCAAGCTGAGCCCGAGCAGCGATGGCCTGGCACCCGGAGATCCGGAAAGCGACGTGGCCTCGCTCGAACGCGATCCGCCAACCGTGCCGGACCTTCCGACCAAGAACGGCTGATCGTCTCTCGACTTTCTTTTCGCTCTACTTTTAGCGTTCGTGAAAAAGCCGCCATCTGCTTCGTGCAGTGGCGGCTTTTTCGTTGGCTCGTCGGCTTGAATCGATCGTTTACTTCAACAGCTTGCGCAGTTGCGGCCAGACGTTGTCGAGCATCTGCGGATGCGCGGCCGCCACCGGATGGATGCGGTCGGCCTGAAACATCTTGATCGGGTCGGGCGCGTCGGCGACGCCCTTCAAGAAGAACGGAACGACCGGCGCACCGGTGGCGCTGCCTGTGCCGGTAAACATCCGCGAGAAGCGATTCAGATAGTCCATGCCGTAGTTCGGCGGCACCTGCATGCCGAGCAGCAGCACCTTGGCGCCGGCAGCCTGCGCCGCCTTCGTCATCGCGGTGAGGTTGGCTTCGGAGTCCTTGATGGCCAGCCCGCGCAACGCGTCGTTGGCGCCGAGTTCGAGCACCATCACGTCGGGCTTGTTGAGCTTGAGCAGCGCATCCATGCGTGAGCGGCCACCCGACGTGGTCTCGCCGCTGATGCTCGCATTGACCACGCGGGCATCGATCTTCTGCTCTGCCAGCCGCTTTTGCAGCAACGCCACCCAGCCTTCGCCGCGCTTCAGGCCATATTCGGCGCTGAGCGAGTCGCCCATGATGAGGATGGTCTGTGGCGCGGCCTGCGCGAAGGAAGCCCCTGCGCCCAGAAGCCCCGCTGCGCCGGCCAGCGTGGCGCTCAAGATAAAGTGACGTCGCTCCCACCGTCGATCCACAAGTCGATTCAACACGCAAAGCCTTTCAAAGTACCTGATGTCCGCACTGTCACAAGCCACTGCCACTGAAATTGTTGCCGTCGACCATGTTTTCAAGTCCGTCACCGATTCGAGCGGCACACTGGACATTTTGCAGGACATCCATTTCACCCTCGGCGCACGGGAGACCGCGGCCATCGTCGGCGCATCGGGCTCCGGCAAGAGCACTTTGCTGTCGATCATCGCGGGCCTCGACACACCGACCCGCGGCACGGTGCGGCTCGGTGGCGAAGACCTGTTCGCCATCGACGAAGACGACCGCGCCGCGCTGCGTGCCCAAAAGGTCGGCTTCGTATTCCAGAGCTTTCAGTTGCTCGCCAACCTGAGCGCCCTCGAAAACGTGATGCTGCCGCTGGAGCTCGCCAACCGCAAGGACGCGCGCAAGGCCGCGACGGAGATGCTGGGCCGCGTCGGCTTGAGCCAGCGCCTCGGCCACTATCCGAAGGTGCTGTCGGGCGGAGAGCAGCAGCGCGTGGCGCTGGCCCGCGCCTTCGTCGTTCAACCAGCCTTGCTGCTGGCCGACGAGCCGACCGGCAGCCTCGACCACGCGACCGGCGAGCAGGTCATGAAGTTGATGTTCGATCTCAATCGCGAGCTAGGCACCACGCTCGTGATGGTGACGCACGACCGCGGCATCGCCGACCGTTGCGAGCGCCGCATCACCATCGAAGCCGGGCGCGTTGCGTCGGACGACAAGAGCGCCTGAAGTACTGGCCTGAGCATTCGCCCGGCCGACGCCTGACCTTGATAATCGCCGGATGTCTTCCCCCAAAGTGATCTTCGGCTTTCATGCCGTGGGCGTGCGTATCAAAACCGCGCCGAAGTCGGTGCTCGAAGTGCTGTTCGACTCGAGCCGTCGCGACGCGCGCATGAAGCAATTCATCGCCCGTGCGCAAGATGCAGGAGTTCGTCTCGTCGAGGCCGATTCGTTGCGCATTGCCAAACTCGCAGGCAGCCACGGCCACCAGGGCATTGCCGCCCGCGTCGAGGCTATGCCGCAATTGCATTCGATCGACGAACTGCTCGAAGGCCTGGAAGCCGCCGGCACGGTGCCATTGCTGCTGGTGCTCGACAGCGTGACCGATCCGCACAACCTGGGCGCCTGCCTGCGGGTGGCCGACGGTGCCGGTGCACACGCGGTCATTGCGCCGAAGGACCATGCTGCCGGCATCAACGCTACGGTGTCGAAGGTGGCGAGCGGTGCGGCCGACACCATGCCGTACTTCATGGTCACCAACCTGTCACGGACGCTGAATGAACTGAAGGAGCGCAGCATCTGGTGCGTCGGGACCAGCGACGACGCGCCCCGCACGCTTTACCAGACCGACCTGAAGCGGCCGCTGGCGCTGGTGCTCGGTGCCGAAGGCGAGGGCATGCGCCAGCTCACTCGCAAAACCTGCGACGAATTGATCAGTATCCCGATGGCGGGCGCGGTCGAAAGCCTGAACGTCTCGGTGGCGAGCGGCGTGTGTTTGTATGAGGCGATGCGTCAGCGCATCGCCGTGTAGGTAGGGTTCAGCGTTCCGGCTTCAGTGGCGCAGCGCCAGCATCTGCCAAAGGTCGCAACTGCCGGGGCATCGGGTAAGACCGGGTACCGCGGCCGGAGGCTTCAGAGAGCCCGCTTGCGTCGCGCTCGATACGATGACGGCTCGTGCGCTGCTCTGTTCGGAGGTAGTGCCCAGCGTTGCCGGCCCCGCCATCGCGGCTGCGGCAACGCCGCCTGCCAAAACCAACTTGCTAACGATCAACATGGTTGTCTCCTGCGTGATGCATCGACAACTTCAAGATAGTCCTGTGGCGGGCATTGCACTTCGGTGCTTACCCTTGTGGGCTTTTGTCTTATCGAGGCACCTTCACGGAGGGTTTAGGCGAGCGTGAAGAAGCGCATCACCACCTGGGTCGGATGCCTTACGCCGGCACCGACGAACATCCGCTCGCAGACCCATTTGAGCGCCGGAGACGATGTCTCGAAGCGCGGGCTGCAGCGAAAGTAGACCTGCGCCGGATCGGCCGGCTCACCGCGCAACAACTTGGCCATGACGTCGGCTGGCGCTGAGCGGACCGCGTGGTTTTGAACGTAGATCAGATCGCCGCCATCGGTTTCGAGGCTGTAGCGCGCGTCGAGCTCAGACAGCGTGTCGCTCAGGATGAGTTGGAAGTCGCTGCCGCCGGGCAGCACGCGTGCATGCCAGTCGACGCCGCGTGCTTCGCCACCGTTGATGGGGACAACCCGGCGCAAGCCACGTGGGCCGTGGCCGAGCACTTGAGGCACGCCGACGTCGACGTGAAGGTCGGCAAAGAAATCGAGAGCAGGTGTTGCGATCGCAGTGGCGAGTACGCTGGAGTTACCTCCGGACAAGGCTGCTGGAGTGTTGGGCGAAGTCATCGCGCCAGCTTAGGCAAGCGCGACGTTTCCTGCCATCGGATCATCCCGAAGGCGATCCCGAATTTCGGCCTGGTGCTGGTGCTGGCTTTGGGGCTGTGCGGTAAAGATTCAGGACGGGTCTTTGCCGCGGGTGCGACTCACCGCACTGAAGATGCCGATGCCCAGCACGATGAGCGAGCCAATGCCGATGTAGAGCGTCGGCACGCCTGCGACCGACGCGCCCCAGGCGAGACCAGCCAGGAAAATCAAAAAGCCGATCATGTAAAGCGCGAATGACATGGGAATCCTCTCTCTCGAACACTGCGATAGCCGAAGTATCGAGAGCGCTGCCCATAGCCGCAATGGCAGGCGGCGCCAATCGCTGTGGGAGCTTGCCTACTGATCAGCCGGGTGGCAGATCAGGCGTCCTTCGCTTCAACACTGGATTCCGTACTGGCTGCATCGAGCGCCGCGATCGTTTCAGCATCCAGCTTCAGTTCGGCCGCCTTGACCAGATCGTCGAGCTGCTCGATCGAGGTCGCGCTGGCGATCGGTGCCGTGATGGCCGGCCGCGCGATCTGCCATGCGAGCGCCACCTGGCCGGGAGTCGCGTCGTGCTTGCGCGCCTCCACATCCAGCGCGTCGAGGATGTGAAGGCCGCGCGCGTTCAGGTACTTCTTGGTCGTGCTCTCACCGCGCTTGCTCTTGGCTGCGTCTGCTCCGCTGCGGTACTTGCCTGTCAAGAAGCCGGCTGCCAGCGCATAGAAATTGATGACGCCGACGCCACGCTTCAGGCACAACGGTTCCAAATCGTCTTCGAACACCGCGCGGTCGTACAGGTTGTAGAGCGGCTGCAGCGACTCGTAGCGCGGCAGGCCGAGCTTGTCCGAAAGGTCGAGTGCTTCGGCCAGACGCGGCGCGGTGTAGTTCGACGCACCGATGGCGCGCACCTTGCCGGCCTTGATGAGATCGGCAAAGGCGCCGAGCGAATCTGCCAGCGGTGTCTCGGCATCGTCGTCGTGCGACTGGTAGAGATCGATGTGGTCGGTCTTGAGCCGCGTCAGCGAGGCCTCGACCGCCTCGCGGATGTAGGCTGGCGACAGGCCGACCTTGTCGTCGCCCATCGGCTTGCCGACCTTGGTGGCGAGCACCACGCGATTGCGCTTGCCGGTCTGGCGCAGCCACTTGCCGATGATCGTCTCCGACTCGCCGCCGGTATGGCCCGGCACCCAACGCGAATACACGTCGGCCGTGTCGACGAAGTTGAAGCCGGCGTCGAGCCATGCATCGAGCAGGCGGAACGACAGGGCTTCGTCGACGGTCCAGCCGAAGACGTTGCCGCCGAAAGCGATCGGAGAAACCTGAAGGCCGGAGCGGCCGAGCGAACGAAGTTGCATGGGTGTTCCTAATGAGTGGGTGAGAAGGTAACAAGGACTGCTGTGCAGGGCTGGCAGCCGGATTTAAACGAAGCCGAGCACACCCAACGCGGCCCCGGCGCCGAGCAACCACAGCAGATGAATGCGGGTGCGCCAGACGATCAAGCCGGCCACGCCCGTCACGGCCCACACGTGCCAAGCCGGCGTGACGCTCACGTGGTTTGTGTTCGACAAAATCCATCCGGTCGCGATCAGCAAGCCGACCACCACAGGAGCCATGCCTTGCTTGAAGGCGCGCACTTCGCGCAGGGTACGGTTGCGGTGCGCCCAGCGCGTGGCGATGTAGGTGAGCGTGGTGCTCGGCAGCATGATGCCGACCATGGTGATCGCCAGGCCGAACAGCCCGAGCAGCCAGGCCTGCGGTCCGCCGCCGATGCCACCACCGGCGTTGAGCCCGACGTTCCATCCCATCAGCGCGACGAACAGCACGTTGGGACCGGGCGCCGCCTGCGCGATGGCGACGGAAGAATTGAGCTGCGTCGCAGTCAGCCAGTGGTGCTGGTCGACGAGATAGCGATGCATGTCGGGCACCGTGGTGATGGCGCCGCTGATCGAAAGCAGCGACAGCAGCATGTACTGCCCGAAGAGTGCCAGCCAGTCGTGCCAGTGCATGACGATGGCGAGACTTGCCGCGTCGGTCATGGCGTCAGCTGTCGCCAGGTCGCGACGCACGCTGCAGCGCCCACCACCAGCAGCACCCAGCCCAACGGAATCTGCAGCACGCCGATCAGCACGAAGACGAGTGCCACGGTCACGAGGCAAATGCCGAAACCGAGCGGGTGCTTGCGAAGTTGCGGAATGAGTTTGACGCCGGTCGCAGCGATGAGGCCGCCCGACACAGCACCCATGCCGCGCAGTGCGGCCGCGACCTGCGGGTTGGTCGCGAAGTGCGCGTAGACCATCGCGAGCGTCAGGATGATGACCAGTGGCACCGCCAACATGCCAGCCACCGCTGCAACCGCGCCGCGCAAGCCGAAGTAGCGGTCACCGATCATCAGGCTGAGGTTGATGACGTTGGGCCCGGGCATGACCTGCGCCACGGCCCAGTCCTCGAGAAATTCGTCGGGTGTCAGCCACTTCTTTTTCTCGACCAACTCGCGCTGGACAATGGCGAGGACGCCTCCAAAACCCTGCAACGCGAGCCAGGTGAACGACACGAAAAGATCGCGCGGCGCCTGGGGCAGGGGATGGGACATGCGATCGGGCGCTGCCGCCACGTTGGAAGAAGCCGGTTGCATTTGTCGAAGATTATCGTTGGCGAAACGGCCGTCAGCAGGCCGCGCGCACGACTGACAGCTTTGCCTAACCCGGGGGTAATACTCGGCGCATGCAACTGCCGCAACTCCCGGAAAAACTTCGTGCCCTGTTCGACTTGTCGAAGCGGGCCTTCGCCTCGTGGGCAAACGACTACGCCCCGAGCATGGGGGCCGCGCTCGCTTACTACACGGTGTTTTCGGTCGCGCCGTTGCTGCTCATCGTCATCTCGGTGGCGGGGCTCGTCTTCGGCCGCGATGCAGCCCGCGGAGAGATCTTCGCGCAGCTGTCGGGGCTCATGGGTCCGCAAGGAGCGATGGCGGTGCAGGGCATGCTGGAAGCGGTCAACAAGCCGACCGAAGGCATCGTTGCGACAGTGATCGGCATCGCGCTGCTGGTACTGGGTGCGACCACCGTTTTCGGCGAATTGCAGGATGCGCTCGATCGCATCTGGCGGGCGCCGGCGCGCGACAAGAGTACGGGTCTGTTCAACTTGCTTCGAGTGCGGCTGTTGTCGTTCAGCATGATCATGGGCATCGGCTTTTTGCTGATGGTGTCGCTGGTGGCGAGCGCGGCACTGGCCGCGCTGGGCAAATGGTGGTCACCGTTGTTCGGCGGCTGGGCCACGCTGGCGCAAGCGGTCAACTTCGTCTTCAGCTTCGTGATGGTTACGGTCGTCTTCGCGATGATCTACAAGATCATGCCGCGCGTGCGGGTGCAGTGGCGCGACGTGTGGGTGGGGGCGGCGGTGACGGCCCTGCTCTTCACCATCGGCAAGCACCTGATTGGCCTGTACATCGGCAAGAGCAGCGTGGCCTCGGGCTACGGCGCGGCTGGCTCGCTGGTCGTTGTGTTGGTCTGGGTCTACTACTCGGCGCAGATCTTTTTGCTGGGGGCAGAGTTCACCTGGGTCTATGCGCACACGTTCGGTTCGCTCAAGAACGCAGCGGCGCGGCCGGCCGATGGCCGGCCATCACCTACGCGCGGCGAAGCGCTGGGGTCGGCAAAAGTCGGCTGAGCGCGCGATCGCCTTCGGATCAAGTCGCGCGTTTTGCCGACATGACGCGGGCTCCGCAATTGCCTATGCTCGAAAGTCACTTCGACTAAATCCAGGAGATAACCAATGAACCGATACGGCACCTTTTTGCGCGCAACACTCGTCGCAGGCGTCGCCACCATGGCGCTCGCCGGCTGCGGAATGATGGGCATGAATTCCAACACTGCCAGCTTCAGCGGCGCCATGAACGCATCCAGCGAAGTGCCTCCGAACATGACGCGCGGCAGCGGCATGGCCGAGGCCACCCTCGACAAGGGCACCAATGTGCTGAAGTACAAGGTCACCTATTCGGGCCTGAGCGGCCCCGCCACTGCGGCGCACTTTCATGGTCCCGCAGTCGCTGGCGCCAACGCCGGTGTGGTGGTGCCTTTCACCAGCCCGGCCACCCCTATCGAAGGAACCGCAACGCTCACCCCGGCTCAAGCGGCAGATCTGATGGCTGGCAAGTGGTATGCCAACGTGCATACCGCGGCCAATCCCGGCGGCGAAATCCGCGGACAGATGTTGCCGAAGTAAAAACTCGGAGCCGGCCTGCCGGCTGTCAGAAACGCGGTGTCCAATGCGGGAATGAGCACAAGCAAGCCTTCGCCCGTTCCCGCGCCCCGCCAGACTTCCAAGCCCCGCAATCCGCCCGCTCCCCGCGCAGCGCTTTCGGGGCTTTCGTCTGCTCCGGCACCCGCATCCGACATGGGCCAGGCCACCAAGGCGCTCGTGCTGCAAGGCGGAGGAGCGCTGGGCGCCTATCAGGGAGGCGTCTGCGAGGCACTGTTCGAGCGCTATCAATCTCTCGATTGGGTGGCCGGTGTTTCTATCGGTGCCATCAACGCGTCGATCATCGCGGGTAACGCGCCCAATGAACGCATCGACAAGCTCAAGGGATTTTGGGACCTTCTCTCGTCGGGACCGGGTCAGCAACTGCCGTCGGTTCTTGGCGACCGCATGATGCTCAATCAGTGGAGCGCGGCGTCAGCGGTGTTTTTCGGGATTCCGGGGTTTTTCAAGCCGCGCATCGGCCCCGCCATGCTGCTGGGCAGCTCTGCGCCGGTGCTCAGCTACTGCGACACGACGGATCTCAAGTCGACGCTCGAGCGCTTCGTCGACTTCGACCGCATCAACTGCAAAGACGCCATGCGCATCAGCGTGGGCGCGGTGAATGTGCGCACCGGCAACTCGATCTACTTCGACAACACTGCGCAGAAGATCACTCCGGAACACATCATGGCGAGCGGCGCGCTGCCGCCCGGTTTTCCGCCGGTGCACATCGATGGCGAAGACTATTGGGACGGCGGCATCGTGTCGAACACGCCGCTGCAATATGTTCTTGACGTCCATCCGCGCACGCAGCCGTTGGTGGTGCTTCAGGTCGACCTGTTCAGCGCACGCGGCGTCATGCCGAAGACACTGGCCGAAGTGTCGCAACGGCAAAAAGACATCATCTATTCGAGCCGCACGCGGATGAACACCGATGCGGTGTCGGCCAACGTCAACCTGCAACAGGCACTGGCCGACCTCATCAAGAAGCTTCCTGCCGCCTTGCGCAACGACAAGAGCGTGGAAGCGCTGAGCGCACAAATGACGCACAAGCCGATCGACATCGTTCATCTGATCTACCGCAACCGGCCTTATGAACTCGACTCGAAAGACTATGAGTTTTCTCGCACGACAGTCACCGAGCATTGGGAGGCCGGCGCGCGCGACATGAACAACACGCTTGCGCATCCGGACTGGCTGAAGACGACCAGTGCGAACGGCGTGACCACCTACGACCTGACCGAGCCCGACGCATTGCGCGTGCACAAGCCCAGCCTGGACACGCGTGCGGGCACCGCCCGCTCCGGCAGTACGTGAGCTCCCGAAGTGCAAAGACCGCCCCGTCCCGCATTTAAACTTTTACTCATTTAAGGAATTCTCATGCAACTCAAAAACAAAGTCGCGTTCATCACGGGCTCGGCCAGCGGCATCGGCAAGGAAATTGCCATCGTGTTCGCCAAGGAAGGCGCCAAGATCGTCATCGCCGACTTAAACAAGGAAGCAGCGGACGCCACGGCAGCTGAGCTCAAGGCCACGGGCGCCGAAGCTATTGGCGTCGGCATGGACGTCACCAACGAAGACCAGGTGAACGCAGGCGTCGAAGAAGCCGCTGCGGCCTTCGGCGGCATCGACATCCTCATCAGCAACGCCGGCATCCAGATCGTTCATCCCATCGAAGAGTTCAGCTTCGCCGATTGGAAGAAGATGCTAGCAATTCACCTCGATGGTGCTTTCCTGACGACGCGCGCGTGCCTCAAGCACATGTACGCGCAAGGACGCGGCGGCAGCGTGATCTACATGGGCTCGGTCCACTCGAAGGAAGCGTCGCTGCTCAAGGCCCCTTACGTGACCGCCAAGCATGGCCTCATCGGCCTGTGCAAAACGGTCGCAAAGGAAGGCGCCAAGTACAACGTCCGCGCCAACGTGATCTGCCCCGGCTTCGTGCGCACGCCGCTGGTCGAAAAGCAGATTCCCGAACAGGCGAAGACGCTCGGCATCACCGAGGCGGAAGTCATCAAGAACGTGATGCTCAAGGAAACCGTCGACGGCGAGTTCACAACGACCGACGACGTGGCGCAGGTAGCGCTGATGTTCGCGGGTTTTAAGACGAATGCGTTGACCGGACAGTCTTTGGTCGTCAGCCACGGCTGGTTCATGCAGTAGGCGGGTTCCATGACCGGATCTTTGGGAACCCAACGCAATCGCTGGCTCGCCAGTGCTTCCCATGTCGACATGTCTCAAGCACGCGCAACGCCGCGAACGCTCGAGCTGTCGAGCACCCCGCAGTCGATAACGATCGACCTGAACCGCACCGCGCTACTGGTTATCGACATGCAGAACGACTTCTGCGCGGCCGATGGCATGGTGGGGCAGGCGGGCGGCGACTATTCGGCCGACCGTGCCCCGATCGAGCCGCTCAACCGGCTGACGCCGGCGTTGCGCGCAAAAGGGGTACCCATCATCTGGGTCAACTGGGGCAATCGCGCCGATCTGGCCAACATGGCGCCAAATCAGGTGCATCTCTTCAAGCCGACTGGCACCGGGCTGGGGCTCGGTGATCCTTTGCCGGGCAGCGGTCCCGCCGGCGGAGCGCGCATTCTGCAGAAAGGCAGCTGGGCCGCAGCCATCGTCGACGAACTCGACGTCGCCGATACCGACCTGCGTGTCGACAAGCACCGCATCAGCGGCTTCTGGGACACGCCGCTCGATTCGATCCTGCGCAACCTCGATGTTCAAACGCTTCTATTTGCGGGCGTCAACACCGACCAGTGCGTCCTCTGCACACTCACCGACGCCAACTTCCTCGGATACGGCTGCGTGCTGCTCGAAGACTGCTGCGCCACGTCGTCGCCGGCCTTCTGCACCGAGGCGACGCTGTGGAACGTGCGCAAGTGCTTCGGCTTCGTGACGGGTGCGGACGATCTCGTCAGTGCACTTGCGGCGTGTTGACCCATAGCACGCGCGCCACCTTAGCGCTGGTGTTGCGATAGCTGTTGGTCAGGTGGTTCTTGAAGAAGAAAGAGTCACCGACTGCCAAGCTGTATGAGGTCTTTTCCACTGTCAGTTCGAGCTGGCCTTCGAGCAGATAGCCCAGCGTTTCGCCCTGGTGCGTGATCGGGTCGTGCTTCTTCGCGTCGGGCTCGACCACATGGATGTTGCCTTCCAGCAGATTGCCGGCGCCAAAAGGGACCAGTCGCTCGTAGCTCACGCCGAAGCCCTGGCGTATCGGATCGGTGTTCGTGATGAGCCGTTGGCCAACACGCATCACCAGCGCCGGAGAATTCGGATCAGAGCCGAAGAACGAGGCGAGATCGCGACCAAGCGCTTCGACCAGCCGCTGCAGCATCGGCAGCGACGGCACCACGCGGCCGCTTTCGATTTTGGACACCATGCTTTCAGTGCAGCCTACCTTGTTGGCCAGTTCGCGCATGAGGACGCCACTCAGCAGTCGCGCATGCCGCAGTCGGCCTCCGACCTGAAGATCGTCGCGCCGTATCGGTGGTTCGGGTGGCTCAGTGGCTTGTGTCGCTTTGACTGCCTTCGCCGTCTTGATTATCTTGACCGGCTTGCTTGGCGCGACGGCGATAGCGTTGCGCTTCGCAGTGGCTCTGCTTTTGGTGGTGCTGGTGGTCACGGTTGTCTTTGTCTCTCTGGCCGTCTCGGCGTCTTGCCCCGGATGATGCCTGTGTCCTCGGCGCCCATCGGCACGAAGTCTTCGAACAGGTCGGCGCCTGCGATGGCTGCGGCACCCGCGCGCGCGACGGCCAGATCCTGACTGCCGTTGCCGGAACCGGCGGCCACGGCGCCGACGACGTAGCCTTCGACACGGATCGGCAGGCCGCCGATCAGGTTGGTCCATTTGCAGTCGGATGCCATGGCGATCTGCAGTTCCACATCGGTATGCGCGCCGCCGGTGGGTGTGCCGGACATCGCGGCTGTGACGGCCTTGTGGTTCGAAGAGATGATGCTCAATGCCTTCGAGCCATCCATTCGCGCGAAGGCGAGCAGGTTGCCGCCTAGGTCCACCACGGCGATGCACATCGGCTGTCCGATGGCATGGGCGTGGCCAATGGCAGCCTGCAGTACACGCTGGGCGCCCTGCAGGGTCAACAGACGGGCTTCGATCACGCCGGACATTGCATCTCCTCACGGCCAGGATGGCTGTCGACACCGAAGCACAAAGCACACCACGGCATGCATTGCACGTCAAGTAACTTGCCTATGCATCATGTAGGTGCATCTTCAGCGGGCTTGCGCTGGCACGCAGCTTGCGACGACTTGACGGTCGGTCGTCCAGTTCTCCGAACCCTTCCTCTGCCTGTTCCGCATCTTCTGCCATATCCCTCCATGTCATTTGTCTGGAAGCGAATCCTTGGCACGGTCCCGAGTCTGTTCGGCATCGTGGTGATCACATTCCTGTTGTCGCATGCTCTGCCGGGCGACCCGGCTGCGTACTTCGCAGGTCCTGCGGCCAACGCCGATTCGATCGCGCAAATCCGAGCGTCGCTGGGGCTCGACAAGAGCTTGCCCGAGCAGTTCTTCAAGTACCTGAGCGACCTCGCGCAAGGCAACCTGGGGACGTCGCTGACCACTGGCCAGCCCGTACTCGACGACCTCGTGACACGGCTGCCAGCATCGATCGAACTCACCGTCTGCGCGCTGCTCTTCGCGGTCGTCATCGCGATACCGATAGGTCTGCTGGCTGCAACGCGACCCGATTCGGCCATCGATCATTTCTGCCGCGGAATCATCACGGTGAGTTCCGCATTCCCGACCTTCTTCGTCGGCTTGCTGCTGGTCTTCGTCTTCTATTTCTTGCTGGGCTGGTCGCCGCAACCAGTGGGCCGGCTCGACGAAATGCTCTTTTCGCCACCGCCGCGTATCACCGGCTCTTACCTTGTCGACAGCCTCTTCGCCGGCGAATTCGACGTTTTCCGCGCCTCGCTGTCACAGCTCGTGCTGCCATCGATTTCGCTCGGGCTCTTTGCACTGGCTCCGATCGCGCGCATCACCCGGGCGTCGATGCTGGCGGCGCTGAGTGCCGATTTCACTCGCACAGCGCGCGCCGGCGGCCTGCGTGGCCACACGGTGCTCATGACCTACGCGTTTCGCAACGCGTTACTGCCGATAGCCAACATCCTCGGCATGGTGTTCAGCTTTTTGCTCGGCTCCAACGTGCTGATCGAGCAGGTGTTCGGCTGGCAGGGCATCGGCGCGTATGCGGTGTCGGCGGTGCTGGCGTCGGACTATGCGGCGGTGCAGGGCTTCGTGCTGATGATGGCGTTGCTCTACACGCTGCTCAACCTTGCAGTCGACGTGGCGAGCACGCTGATCGATCCGCGCGTGCGCTTCGAGGGCTGACACGATGGCCACTCTCGCAAGCCTTACCGTCGTCGCGCAGAACACGCGCTACGCATTCGCCCAGAACAAGCTCACGCTGGTGGCGGTACTCATCCTGTTGCTGATGATCGTGTTCGCGATCTTCGGCCCGTGGATCGCGCCTTACGACCCGCTCACGACCGACGGCACCGCCAGGCTGGTGGCGCCCAACGCGGCGCACTGGTTCGGCACCGATGCGTTGGGCCGCGACATCCTGAGCCGCGTGATCGTGGCGACGCGGCTCGACCTGGGCATGGCCGTGTCCGCCGTCGCGCTGTCTTTCATGGTCGGCCTGGCGTTGGGTGCGGTGGGCGGCTACTTTGGCGGCTGGCTCGAGCGCATCCTGGGTCGGGTGATGGACACCATCATGGCTTTCCCGCTCTTCGTGCTTGCGATGGGCATCGTGGCGGCGCTCGGCAACAACGTGCTGAACATCGTGATCGCGACGATGATCATCAACCTCCCGTTCTATTACCGCTTCGCGCGCGGCGAGGTCAACATCCGGCGCGAGCTCGGCTATGTGGAGGCGGCGCGCATGGGCGGCAATCGCCCGCTGCAGGTGCTGCTGCACCACATCGTGCCCAACATCCTGCCGCCCATGATGGTGCAGGCTTCGCTCAACATGGGATGGGCCATCCTCAACGCGGCGGGGCTGTCGTACATCGGCCTCGGGGTGAGGGCGCCGACACCCGAGTGGGGAATCATGGTGTCGGAGGGTGCCAGCAACATCATCTCCGGTGAGTGGTGGACTTTCATCTTCCCGGGCGCCGCACTGGTGCTGGCGGTGTTCAGTTTCAACCTGCTGGGCGACGGCTTGCGCGACCTGCTCGACCCGCGGAGGCGCACGTGAGCGAAGCCGCGACGACCACACGGGCGCAACTCAGCGTCGACGGCTTGTCCCTTGTCTTCAAGACGCGACATGGCACCGTCAAGGCGCTCGAAGACGTGTCGTTCACGGTGCAGCGCGGCGAGATCGTCGGCGTCGTTGGGGAGAGCGGTTCGGGCAAATCGGTCATGGCGTACACGGTGATGGGTCTGCACGATCCGGCCGCGCGCATCGAGGCGGGGCGCATCGAGTTCGGCGGCACCGATCTATTGCGGTCGAGCGAGGCCGAGCTCGGCGAGATCCGTGGCCGTGAACTCGCGATGATCTTTCAAAGCCCGCGCACCGCGCTCAACCCGATCCGCAAGGTCGGCCTGCAGATCGAGGACGTGCTGCGCCGGCATGCGGCGATTCGCAGCGAGGACCTGCGTCGCCATGCCGTGCAGGCATTGGAGCGGGTGCGCATTCCGGACCCGGAGCGCCGCTTCGACGCCTACCCCTTCGAGCTGTCGGGCGGCATGTGCCAGCGCGTGATGATCGCGATGGCGCTGGCCTGTTCGCCGTCGATGCTCATCGCCGACGAGCCGACCACCGGGCTCGACGTGACGACACAGGCGGTGATCATGGATCTGATCCGCGACCTGAGCCGCAGCACACGCATGTCGACGCTGCTGATCACGCACGACCTCGGCTTGGCCGGTGAATACTGCGATCGCATCGCCGTCATGCATGCCGGCCACCTGGTCGAGTTCGCGCCCACGGAGACCTTGTTGCGCACCCCTGCGCATCCCTACACCCAGCAGTTGCTCGCCGCCACGCCGACCCCGCGTTCCAGCGTCGCGTCGCTCACTTCGATTCCGGGTCAGCTGCCCGACCTTCGCGGCGACCTCCCGGTCTGCCGATTCCGCGACCGCTGCGAGCGTGCCTTGCCGGTGTGCGACGAGCCGCCGTTGCCTTGGACGCGCATCGATGCCGATCACGTCGTGCGCTGCAGGAACCCGCTGTGAACGCGCCGCTGCTGGAGGTGACAAACCTCGTCAAGCTGTACCCGGTCGGCCCGCGCCGCAAGGGCGCGATGCTGCATGCGGTGGACAACGTGCAGTTCACCATCGACGCCGGTGAATGCGTGGGCCTGGTCGGTGAGTCAGGCTGCGGCAAGTCGACGCTGGCACGGCTGCTGGCGCGGCTGATCGATCCGACCTCGGGCCGCATCCTGTTCGCCGGGCAAGACTTGACGGCGCTGTCGTCCGACCGCTTTTCGCGCTCGCCCGAACGCGCGCGCATCCAGGTCGTGTTCCAGGACCCGACCGAGAGCCTGAACCCGTCGTTCCGCGTGTTCGATTCGATCGCAGACCCATTGCGCCGCCTTCTCGGCCTCAAGAGCGGCACAGAACTGGATGAGCGTGTGTACAGGGCGGCCGAACTGGTCGGTTTGCCGGCCGAGCTGGTCATGCGCTATCCGCACCAGCTTTCGGGCGGCCAGCGGGCGCGCGTGGGCATAGCGCGCGCCGTCGCTGTGGAGCCGTCGCTGCTGATCCTCGACGAGCCGACCTCCGCGCTCGACGTGTCGGTGCAGGCGGTGATCTTGCGGCTGCTGGCCGACCTGCGCGACCGGCTCGGCATGAGCTACCTCTTCGTCTCGCACGACCTCAACGTGGTGCGGCTGCTGTGCGAGCGCATCGTCGTCATGTACCTCGGCCGCGTGGTCGAGGTCGCATCCGCCGAAGACCTTTTCACTTCGCCGAAGCATCCGTACACGCAGGCGCTAGTGGCTGCGATACCCGACCCGGCGCGGCGCGGTGAGCAACGCCTGCGGCTCGACGGCAGCCCCACCAGCCCGGTCGATCCCGACCCGAATCGCTGCCGCTTCTACGGTCGTTGCCCGCAGGGCACAGACCGCTGCATCACCGCATCGCCGCAGCTGCGCAGCGTCGGCGACGGCCACCTCGCCGCCTGCCACTTCGCCTGACGCGACCCCCCTGTTCTCTTCCACAACCTGACAAGGAGTACCGATGTCCACGCAATCCACCGACAACGAAATCTGCAGGATGGATGCCATTTCCATCGCGCAGCACATCAAGACGAAGAAGTTCTCCGCGGCCGAAGTGACCGAAGCCGTGCTGCGCCGCATGGAGGTGCTGGAGCCGCACATCCATGCCTTTTGCACGCCGACCCCGGACGTGGCCCGCGCGGCCGCGGCCGAGGTCGATCGCAAGCTGGCCAAAGGCGAGCCCGTAGGCGTGCTCGCGGGCGTGCCGATCGGCATCAAGGACCTGGTTGCCACCAAGAACATCAAGACGGTGATGGGCTCGGTGCTGTACGAGGACTTCGTGCCCGACGAGGACGACATCGTGGTCGAGCGCCTTAAGGCTGCAGGCGCGGTGATCATCGGCAAGACCAACGTGCCCGAGTTCGGCTATAGCGGTGTCGGGCACAACCCGGTGTTCGAGACCACGCGCAACCCGTGGGACCTTGCCTTGACCTCGGGCGGATCGAGTGCGGGCTCGGGCGCCTCGGTGGCGACGGGCGTCGCGCCCTTCGCGATCGGCAGCGACGGCGGCGGTTCGGTACGCATCCCGTCGGCGCATTGCGGGCTTTACGGCATCAAGGCATCGATGGGCCGCGTGGCGCTCTATCCGGGCTGCCGCGACGAGCGCTATCCCGGCGTATCGAGCTGGGAAACGCTAGAGCACATCGGCCCTATGAGTCGCACCGTCGCCGATTCGGCACTGATGCTCGGCGTGATCGCGGGCCCCGATCCACGCGATCGTTATTCGATCCCGGCTGCCGACTACGACTACGTGGCCGCCACCACCGAAGACATCAAGGGCCTGCGCATCGCCTACAGCGAGGATTGGGGCTACGCGGCCGTCGACCCGGAAGTACGCCGAGTCGTCAGCGAGGCCGTATCGGTTTTCGAGAAAGACCTGGGCTGCACCGTCGAGCGCGCGAACCCGGGTTGGGATGCCGACATGGGCGCGCACTTCTGGACACTGGTCGCCGCCGACACCGACCTTGCCGGCATGCGTCGGATCATGAAGGGGCACGAAGACAAGATATCGCCGCACCTGCTCGACCTGGTGATGCGACCGTGGACCGGCCAGGAATTCACCGATGCCCACACCAAGCGCAAGCACCTGTGCAACAAGATGTGGCGCTTCATGGCGAACTACGACCTGCTGATCACGCCGACACTGGCGGTGCCGCCGTTCCCGGTGCACATGCAGGGCCCCGAGATCATCGAAGGCCGCATGGGCCGCAATGCCGACTGGCTGTGCTTCACCTTCCCGGCCAATCTCACCGGCCAGCCTGCGGCCAGCATCCCGGCCGGCTTCACGAAAGACGGCTTGCCGATCGGCCTGCAGATCATCGGCCGCCATCTCGACGACCGCACCGTGCTGGCCGTCTCAGGTGCCTTCGAGCGCGCGCGCCCATGGGCGCACAAGTGGCCCGCGCTGCTCGACCGGCTCGGCCTCTAGACAGATTTCCCTCCCAGTCCCTCAACTTCCAAGGAAGCTTCATGAACACTCAACGCATTCGCGGCGCCACGGCGCTGCTTGCTTTTGCCGCGACCCTTGCTGCGGCGCTTGCCGCGCCCGTCCTGGCGGCGACGCCGAAGGACACGCTGGTGATCGTCTCCGAACAGGGGCCCAACGGCCTCGACACCATGGTGCCCACGGCCAACGACCACAGCCGCATGGTGGTGTGGCAGGTGTACGACCGGCTAGTGAGCCACGGTGAGAAGAAGCTGCCCGACGGCACCGTCTCGTACGACGCCAAGGTTATGACGCCCGAACTCGCCGAGCGCTGGGACATCAGCCCCGACAACAAGGTCTACACCTTCTACTTGCGCAAGAACGCGACCTTCCACGATGGCACGCCGGTCACGGCAAAGGACGTCAAGTGGTCGTTCGACCGCGCGGTGGCGGCAGGCGGCTTCCCGGCGGTGCAGATGGCGGCGAGCTCCTTCGATAATCCGGGCAAATTTTCGGTCGTCGACGACCACACGTTTCGCATCACGCTCGACAAGCCCAACAAGCTCGTGATGCCCAACCTCACAGTGCCGGTGCCGGTGATCATCAACTCGACGCTGGCCAAGAAGCATGCGACGGCCGCCGACCCGTGGGCGCTCGAATGGGTGCAGCGCAACGATGCGGGCGGAGGTGCCTACAAGATCGAATCGTGGACACCGGGACAGCAGACCGTATTCGTGCGATTCGACGAGTGGAAATCGGGCCCTAGCCCCAAGCTCAAGAAAGTGATCTATCGCCAGATCGCGTCGGCCGGCACGCGTCGCGCGCTGATCGAGAAGGGTGATGTCGACATCTCCGTTGGCTTGCCGCCAAAGGACTATGCCGACCTCGCCAAGATTGGCAAAGTCAAGGTGATCGGCGTGCCGGTGCAGAACGACCTCGTCTTCGTGGACATGAACACCAAGATGAAGCCTTTCGACAACCCGAAGGTGCGCGAGGCAATCTCGTATGCGATTCCGTACAAGGAGATCTTGGCTTCGGCGCTCTACGGTCGAGGTGTGCTGATGGCGGACAGCACCAAGCCCTATGGCGCGGCCTGGCCGGTGGCGATCAACCACGGCACCGATCTGGCCAAGGCCAAGGCGCTGCTGGCCGAAGCGGGCCTGCCCAATGGCTTCAAGACCACGCTGTCGTATGACCTGAGCGAAGCCACGGTGCGCGAGCCCACCGCGATCCTGATCCAGGAGTCGCTCAAGAAGATCGGCGTCGAGCTCACCCTCGAAAAGGTGCCGGGCTCCAACTGGTTCGCGCAGATGGCGAGCAAGTCTATGCCGATGGTCATCGCCGAGTTTTACGGCTGGCTCGACTATCCGGAGTACTTCTTCTTCTGGAACTTCGACGGCAAGAACAACGCGGTGTTCAACACGGCCAACTACACCAATGCAGCACTCGACGCGCAGATCGAAACCGCACGCTTCACCGCCGACGACAAGGTCTACAAAGACAGCCTGACTTCCATGGTCGGAACGGTGATGACCGAGCTGCCACGCATACCTCTCTACACGCGATTCGCCGACTATGCGATGCAGCCGAACGTCAAGGGTTTCGAGTACTGGTTCCATACACATCCGGACTTCCGCAAGCTCTCCAAGGAATGACGCGCATGAATGACGCACTGGGTGCGTTCGTCGCGGGCACTGATGTGGTGGTTCAGGGTGCGACGCAGGGTCCTCTTGCGGGCCTGAGCTTCGCTGCGAAAGACCTGTTTGACGTGCAGGGCTACGTCACGGGTTGCGGCAATCCGGACTGGCTGCGCACGCATGCGCCTGCGCGACGCTCGGCATGGTGCGTCGAGCGTCTGCTGGCCGCCGGCGCGACGCTGGTCGGGAAAACAGTCACCGACGAGATCTCGCTCGGCCTGCTCGGAATCAACCGCTTCTACGGAACACCGGTCAATCCGCGTGCCGTGGATCGCGTTGCGGGTGGATCGTCAAGCGGCTCCGCCGCGGCCGTTGCGGGCGGGTTGGTGGACGTGGCGCTGGGCACCGATTCGGGCGGTTCGGTCCGCGTGCCCTCGTCGTATACCGGCGTCTACGGCTTGCGCCCTACGCATGGCGCCATCCCGGTCGAGGGGATGATGACGCAGTCGCCGACCTTCGATACGGTGGGTTTCTTCGCTGACGATGCCGCTCGGTTAGAGGCGCTTGGCGACGTGCTGTTGCCAGCATCTGCCGACGCTGCGATCGAAGAGCTGCTGATCGCGACTGATGCCTTCGCGCTTGTCGATGACGTCGTCAGAGCGGCGCTGGCGGGTGCGGTGCAGAGGGTGAGCGGCGCGGTGCCGCGCGTGTCGAGTGTGGCGGTCGCACCCGAGGGCCTTGCGACCTGGTGCAGCAATCAGCGCCTGCTCCAGTCTTTCGAGTTCGGAAGAACCTTCGCATCCTGGGTCGACCGCGTGAATCCCACTTTCTCTTTCGAAGTCGGGCGCTCGCTGGCATTGGCGGCGAGGGTGACAGAAGGCGATCTTGCTGAGCCGCACCAGCTGCGCGCCTCAGCCCGCGCTCGACTCGACGAACTGCTTGGTGGAGGTCGAATCCTGTGCCTGCCAACCACACCGCAACTGCCGGTCCGTCGTGACGCGACCCTCACGGAAATGAGCAGCGCCTGCGATCGCATCGTTGAATTGACTTGCATCGCGGGACTGACCGGCCTGCCACAGGTCAATCTGCCGCTGGGCAGGACAGCCGAGGGGATTCCAGTGGGCCTGTCATTGATCGGTAGTCGCGGCGCCGATCGACAGTTGCTGAAGCTGGCGGGTCAGCTGTCGCGGATCGCCCAGCCGGCGTCTTGAAGCTTCAAAGACCAGGTCTCACCCACCAGCTTTTGTCCGAAGCCTTCATACGGCGCGGACTTGACCAGCTCGAAGCCGCGTCTGGCGTAGATGCCGCGAGCGGCAACGAGGCAGCTGTTGGTCCACAGCACGATCTTCCTGTAGCCCTTGGCGCGCGCGAAGGCGATGCATTCGTCGGTGAGCCGAGCGCCCAGACCGAGCCCGCGGGCGCCGGGCGTGAGCAGCAGCATACGTAGTTGAGCGGTGGTGGCCGATTTGCGGACAACGAAGATCGCGCCGACGCGCTCGCCTTCGAGCTCGGCGATCCAGCACTTCTCCCATTGCGGGTCGAACTTGCGGATGAACTGCGCGGCGATGTCGGCCACCATCGCTTCGAACTCGCTGTTCCAGCCGTACTCGCGCCAGTAGATCTCGCCGTGCTGTTGCACGACCCAGCCCATGTCGCCGGGAATCGGGTCGCGCAGCAGGGCAGTGCGGGGCTTGATGGCATCGGCAGCCTGCGGTTCCAGCAAGGCTTCGATCTGCTGCATGGCGGTCACCACTTTCTGCTGGCGTGCGGGATCGAGCGATGCCAGCAGCGCAGCCGCCTCGTCGCGCGACCTCTGCTGCAGGGGTTCAAAAGCCGTGCGGCCGGCTTCGGTGATGGTCAACACGCTTTGGCGCGCGTCGTTGGCGTGGGCACTGCGTGTGAGCCAGCCGGCCTGTTCGAAGCGCCGCAAGATGCGGCTTAGATAGCCGCCGTCCAGCCCTAGGTCACGCGCGAGTTCGCTGGCGACGGGTGCTTCGCGGTGCGCCAGTTCGTAGAGCACCCTCACATCGGTGAGCGACAGGTCGCTGCCCAGATAGGGATCGAGCACGCCGATGCGGCGGGTGAAGAAGCGGTTGAAGCGTCGCACGGCTTTGACGGAGGCGGTCGGCACACTGGTCGAAGTCTGGAACATGCATGCCATTGTCAACAAATCGATTGACTGAGGCAAGTAGTTGCGATGCGGGCGCATTGCCCCGCCGAATGCCGGACTATGGTTGCCAAGGGCGACAAAAAGAGAGTGCCGACTTACAATAGTGGGTTGCCTGAGGCCTCCCTCTCAAGTCCCGGAGGCGTTCGCCGAGCAGTTTGCGACCCTCTCTCTATCCGCATCGCCGGCCGCACCGGTCCCCAGTTTTTTTGCCCCTGATGAACGCCCCCGTCGACGTCTCCTTTTTCGCTCGCGCCGCCAAGCCGCTGACCAGCTACCGCAAGTACTGGGCGGCCCGCTTCGGCACGGCCAAGTTCTTGCCGACGTCGCGCAAGGAGATGGAAGCGCTCGGCTGGGACAGTTGCGACATCGTGATGGTCACCGGCGACGCGTACGTCGACCACCCGAGCTTCGGCATGGCGGTCATCGGGCGCATGCTGGAGGCGCAGGGCTTTCGGGTCGGCATCATCGCGCAGCCCGACTGGCAAAGCGCCGAGCCGTTCAAGGCGCTCGGCAAACCAAACCTGTTCTTCGGCGTGACGTCGGGCAACATGGATTCGATGATCAATCGGTACACCGCCGACCGCAAGATCCGGAGCGACGACGCCTATACCCCCGGCGACATCGGCGGGAAGCGTCCCGACCGCGCGGCCATCGTCTTTTCGCAGCGCTGCAAGGAAGCCTGGAACGACGTGCCGATCATCCTCGGCGGCATCGAAGGCAGCCTGCGACGCATCGCCCACTACGACTACTGGTCGGACAAAGTGCGCCGCTCGATCGTCACAGACTCGAAGTGCGACTTGCTGCTGTACGGCAACGCCGAACGCGCCATCGTCGAGATCGCGCATCGGCTTGCCGCACGGGAGCCGGTGCATGACATCACCGACGTGCGTGGCACCGCTTACGTTTGTCGCGAGACGCCTGAAGGCTGGTTCGAGATCGACTCGACCAGCGTCGACGAGCCGGGTCGCGTCGAGGCGCATGTCAATCCGTATCTGATGGTGTCGGACCAGGCGAAGGCGAACGGGGCCACGTGCGCGCGCGAAGACGAAGCCGACGCCGTGGCCAAAACCGCCAATAAAGCGGCAGAAGCCAACCCGGCCATCAAACCGCTGACATTCATGCCAAACCCGGCGCTCGTCGCGCGGGTCAAGATCCAGGTACCACCGCGCGACCGTTCGGTGATTCGCCTGCCGTCGTACGAGCAGGTCCGTGCCGATCCGATCCTCTACGCCCACGCCAATCGGGTGCTGCATCTCGAAACCAACCCCGGCAACGCCCGTGCGTTGGTTCAGGCGCACGGTGAAGGCGCCACGGCGCGCGATGTCTGGATCAACCCACCGCCGATCCCGCTGACCACGGCGGAGATGGACCACGTGTTCGACCTGCCGTATGCGCGCAGCCCGCATCCGAACTACGCCGACGCAGCCGGCAGCCACGATGGCGCCACAAAGATTCCCGCGTGGGAAATGATTCGCTTCAGCGTGAACATCATGCGTGGCTGCTTCGGCGGCTGCACCTTCTGCTCGATCACCGAGCACGAGGGCCGCATCATCCAGAGCCGTTCCGAAGAATCGATCATCAAGGAGGTCGAGGCCATTCGCGACTCGGTCACCGGCTTCACCGGCACGATCTCCGACCTCGGCGGACCTACGGCCAACATGTACCGGCTGGGCTGCAAGAGCCCCGAGATCGAGAAGGCGTGTCGCAAGCCGAGCTGCGTGTATCCCGGCATCTGCCCTAACCTCGGTACCAACCACGATCCGCTCATCAAGATCTACCGCCGCGCGCGTTCGCTGCGCGGCATCAAGAAGATCCTGATCAGTTCGGGCCTGCGTTACGACCTGGCCGTGCAGAGCCCGGAGTACGTCAAGGAACTGGTGCAGCATCACGTCGGCGGCTACCTGAAGATCGCGCCCGAGCACACCGAGCAGGGCCCGCTCACCAAGATGATGAAGCCGGGCATCGGCAGCTACGACAAGTTCAAGCAGATGTTCGAGAAGTTCTCGGCGGAGGTGGGCAAGAAGCAATACCTCATCCCGTACTTCATCGCAGCGCACCCCGGCACCAGCGACGAGGACATGATGAACCTCGCGATCTGGCTGAAGAAGAACGGCTTCAGGGCCGACCAAGTGCAGACCTTCTATCCATCGCCGATGGCCACTGCGACCGCGATGTACCACAGCAACCGCAACCCGCTGCGCAAGATCACGCGTGACAGTGAAACGGTCGACATCGTGCGTGGCGACAAGCGACGCCGGCTGCACAAGGCCTTCTTGCGCTACCACGATGCCAACAACTGGCCGCTGCTGCGCGAGGCGCTGAAGTCGATGGGCCGCGCTGACCTCATCGGCAATGGCAAGCACCACCTGATCCCGACTTGGCAGCCATTGACCGACGGCAGCTACACCAGTGCGCGCAAGAAAAATTCGAGCGCGGCGCCGACGAGCACACAGAACACCGCACCGGTGAAGCTGGCCGTCAAGCCGGCACCCGGCCGCATGCTGACGCAGCACACCGGCCTGCCGCCGCGCGACAACGGCTCCGCGCCGGCGCCGCGATCGGCGCGCGGCATTCGCCGGCCGCGCTGACCGGCCCAGTCAGACCCTGCGCTCACGCGCAGTGTTCAGAGCACGGGCCACCCGGCCGGCAGCCGGACGATCCATGCGGTTGCCGCGGCGAAATGGGCCACCACTGTGGTCCAGTACCCGACCATGAAACTCGTCTTGCGGGATTTGTGATGGAACAGCCGCTGGGCACACCAGGCACCCGGCCATCCGCCGAGCAATGCCAGCAGGTGGAGCGTGCTTTCGGCAGTGCGCCATCGTCCGTTTTCCGCGGCACTCTTGTCGAACCCGTAAACGAAAAATGTGAAGAGGCTGATGAGCACAAGCACGCCGACCGCGATGAGTGGAACGCGTCCGGCCCAGACGCCGAAGCCCAGCAAAGCCGCGTAGCAGACCATCAACACAGCGCCGGGCAGCGCAGAGGAAGTCGATCCCGAGCCACCGCGACGCTGGCCGCTACCGGTACGGTTTCCGCGCGTTGCAGGCGAAGCGGGGCGGGCACGGGAGGTCGGACGAGCGGGATGCATTGGCGCCATGTCGTGCGCCTCGTGTGCGCGGAAGGCAGCCGCACCGACGGCTCTAACCGCTACGGCGCGAGGGCCCTTGCCGCCGACGTGAATCTCTTCGAAGACCAACGACATGCCGACCACGGGGTTCACTCCGCGGTCGTGGAAATCGCGCAGGTGCACGAAGACGTCGGCAGAAATGTCGGGGCATCGAATGAAGCCAAAGCGCCGGTCTTTCTCCCATCGAACGAGCATGCCTTGTCGGTTCATTGAATTTGTGGCGCTGGTGGACGCGGTCCGGAATTCTCCCTTGTTCGAGCCCCGGTGTGGCCGAGCATCGAACCGGCCGACGTTGTATGGTTGGGGCATGAGCCTGTCGCGCCGCATTTGCAACGCCTGGATCGCGGCTTGTGCGGTCGGCACGGCGGCGGGCATGACGGTTTGCCTTGCGGCGGCGCCGACCGAATGGGTGCCGCCTTCGACCTCGGCTTCAACTTCGACATCGACCTCGACTGAAGCCGCGCAGACGGGGTCCCCTCCCTTGCTCGCGACCTACCAGCGCATGGGCGAAAAGCTCGCGCACAACGCTTTCGGTCGACCGCTGCAGCTCGACTCGGCGGAGACAGCGGACGGGCTGAAGGGCGACGTCTACGCGGTGGTCGATCACCCGATCACCGAGGTGAGCGCAACGCTGAAAAGCGCGTCGCACTGGTGTGAGCTGCTGCTGCTGCACATCAACAATCGGCGCTGCAAGACGACCGGCGAAACGACCGGGGCCACGGCCGGCGCCCGGACGCTCACCTTGAGCGTGGTGCGTGCCTACGACCAGGCGCCCGAAAGCGCCTTCGAGCTGCCGTTCGCCTACCGCGTCGTTCATTCGGAGGCCGACCATCTCGAGGTCGATATGTCGGCGCCGAGCGGGCCTCTGGGCACCAGCAACTATCGCGTCTCGCTCGAGGCCGTGGCCATCGACGAGCACAAGACATTCGTGCATTTCAGCTACAGCTACGACCACAACATGATGGCGCGCCTGGCCACGCAGGCCTATTTGGCGACCTTCGGCAGTGACAAGGTCGGCTTCACGATCGTCGGCCAAGGCTCAGGGTCTGAGCCCGAATACATTCGCGGTACGCGCGGCCTGGTCGAGCGCAACGCCATGCGCTACTTCCTTACGCTCGATGCTTATCTGGCCGAGCGCGCAGCGCCGCCGGGCCAGCAGTTCGAGCGGCGGCTGCATCACTGGTACAACGGCGCTGAACGCTATGCGCGCCAGTTGCACGAGGTCGATATCGAGACCTATCTCGCGCTGAAGCGAGACGATCGGGAGCGGACGAGGTCCAGGCAGGGCACCGGCGACCGATGACGATGGAGGCATGCAGTCGAACCCGCAGGCTCGCTCAGCCGCGAACCGCTGCTTGCGGGTCCGGAAGCGGCGGAAGAGGCGGCTGGGGCGATGTCCGCAAATGCCGGGTCGCGCTGGCGGTGCGCACCACTGCCGACAGCAGCGACCGAAACCAGATCTGACCCGGTGCGTGCTGCGTGCGCCCATGCCACAGCTGATAGAAGCGCATCGGCGGAAAGACGATGGGCGAGGGCACCACCACCAGCGGCAGGATGGCCGCAAAGTGCTGCGCGAAGTGCCGGCTGGTCGTGAAGATCAAGTCGGTGCCGGGCAGCAGATGTGGCGCCATTGCAAAGTAGGGCACGGTCACCGTCGGCGTGCGCGTCATGCCTTGCGATGTGAGATGCGTCTCGACCACGCCGCGTTGCGTGGTGCTGTAAAGCAGCGGCAGCACATGCGCGCCCTGCAGGTAATCGGCCAGCCTGAAGTCGCCCGCGGCCGGGTGGTCGCGGTCGATCAGGCAGACGATCTCGTCTTCGAGCAACAGGGTGGTGCGCAGGTGCTCCGGCGGCTGCGGCCAGTTGCCGATGACGACGTCGAGTTCGCCTTCGGCCAGTGCGGTGTCGAAGTCATACTCGGCACCGAGCGGCTGCAGGATGAGGCGTGCGCCAGGGGCTGTCGTTCGCAAGTAGTTGACCACCGCGGCTATCAGCGGTGGCGCCAGATAGTCGGGGGTGCCGATGCGGAAAGTTTGTCGCGTGGTAGCCGGGTCGAACGCATCGCCGGGCGCCAGCAACGCATCGAGCTCGCCCAGCACTAACCGCACAGAAGACTCCAGTTGCAGTGCGCGCTCGGTCGGCACCAGCAGTTCATGGTCGCGCGTGAGCAGGGGGTCGCCGAAGATCTCCCGCAGTCGCTTCAGCGTGGCGTTGACAGCCGGTTGAGACTGGTTGAGCCGCGTGGCAGTGCGCGAGATGCTGCGCTCCGTCATCAGGATGCTGAAGACGCGCAACAGAGCGGTATCGAAGGGGTCGTCGGGTCGTGACATGTTTAGGTTGAGCGCACGACTTTGGTGCCGTGCCCTCTCCCTTAGCGATTGGCGTGCCACCGCGCCGAACGGCGCCGAATGCAGGCCTTTAGTCGTACGAATCTGATTGCTCCTCTACCGCCTCCTCGGCATCAAGGTCGGCTCACCGCAAACCAACAACTCGCCACGACCCGGCCGCGGATGAAATTCGGTGCCGTCCCACACCACTTCGCCACGGCTTAATGTCATGCCGGGCCATGCCTTCAGGCGCATGCCTTCGTAGGGCGTGTAGTCGACTTCATGATGCAGTTGGGCGTTAGTCAGCGTGAACTCGCGCTCGTCCCAGATCACCAGATCGGCATCGGCGCCGATGGCTATCGTGCCTTTGCGTGGGTGCAGGCCGTAGGCCTTGGCCGGCCCGGTTGCGGTGAGTTCGACGAAACGATTTGCGGTCATGCGGCCGGCCAAAACCCCTTCGGACCACAGCAGCGCCATGCGTGTTTCCAGCCCCGGAATGCCATTGGGGATGTGGCGGAACGCGACCTCTTCGCCGTTCGGCTTCTTGCCTTCCGGCGCGTCGTACTTGAAGGGCGCATGGTCCGAAGAAAACACCGTGAAGAGCCCATCGTTCAGCCCGTCCCAGATCACCTGCTGGTTGGCCTTGTCGCGCGGCGGCGGGCTGCAGACGCACTTCGCACCCTTGTAGCTGTCGTCGATACCAAGGTCTTCGGCAGTGAGGAACAGGTACTGCGGACAGGTCTCGGCGAACACGTTGAGCCCATGCGCACGCGCCCAGCGAATCTGCTCCACCGCTTCGCGCCCCGATACATGCACGATGAGGATCGGCACGTCGACCAGCTCGGCCAGTGCGATGGCGCGGTGCGTGGCCTCGCGCTCAACCAGCATGGGTCGCGAGTGCGCATGGAAGCGCGGTGCCGTGCGGCCGGCGGCTTCGAGTCGCTTGGTCAGCCATTCGATACAGTCGGCGTTTTCGGCATGAATCATTGCCATCGCACCCTGCTGGCGCGCAACATCGAGCACATCGAGGATCTGGCCGTCGTCGAGCTTCATGTCGTCGTAGGTCATGTAGATCTTGAACGAGGTGAAGCCTTCGCGGATGAGTTCGGGCAACTCTTCTTTCAGCACCGTCGGCGTCGGATCGCTGACGATCAGGTGGAAGGCATAGTCGATGTGTGCCTTGCCTGCCGCGCGTGCCCGATAGTCTTCTACAGCGGCGCGCAGCGATTGACCCTTGTGCTGCGCTGCGAACGGAATGACGGTGGTGGTGCCGCCGCAAGCCGCGGAGCGTGTGCCTGAATCGAAGCCGTCGGCATTGCGCATCGGCGGCGGCATCGGTTGGTCGAGATGGCAGTGCGCATCGACACCGCCGGGCGTCACAGTGCGGCCTGCCGCGTCGATCTCGCGCGCGGCAGGTCCAAGGTCGGCGCCCAGTTGAACGATGCGTCCGGCATGAATGCCGATGTCGCAGTCGAAGGTGTCTGCGGCGGTCACGACGCGCGCGTTGCGCACGACAAGGTCGAATTTGGTTTTCATCATCATCAGGCTCGACATCTTGCAAGGATCGTGCGCGAACCTTGTTCAGCCTTCATGTATTCAATTCCGCGAGAACTTCACCCGTGCCGCCTTGGTGATCGCCACCACACACGGATGCGTGATGCGCCGCTCGACCGAGATGGCAAAGAACTCTTCGATCAGCTCCGCGGCGCGACCGATCACTTCGACGCCGTACTGTGCACAGGTTTCGTCTTCGAGCACGGTCGGTGTCATGAAGACGCCGCGGCCTTCGCCGCCGAAGGCTTTGAGCAGCGCCGCGTCGTCGAACTCGCCGATGAGGCGTGGTCGCAAGCCGTGCTCTGCCAGCCATAAGTCCAGCCGTTGCCGCACCGCCGACGAGGCGCCCTGGATCAGCATCGGTGCACCGTCCATGCACTGCGGAAACTTTCCTTTGAGAGATCGTTTGAGGTCGCCCGATGCGAAGAAACTCATCGCCGTGGTGCCCAGCGTGTGGTTGAAAGCTTTGACGCTTGTTTGCTTGCCCATGGCTTCGTCGGCAATTACCAGGTCGAGGCGCTGCACCGACAGCTGACCGAGCAAATCGCGGAAGTTGCCTTCGTGGCAGATGAGGCGGACCTGCTCCGGAATGGCGAGCGCCGGCTCCAGCAAGCGGTAGGCGATCGACTTGGGTACGGCATCGGCAATGCCTACGCGGAAGTTGAGCGTCCGGCCGCTCTCGCCGCGATTGCCGAGTGCGCTTTCCAGCTCGGCGCCGAGCGAAAAAATCTGGTCGGCATAGCTCAGGGCGGTGTGCCCCTCAGGCGTAAGTTCGACGCCGCGCCCGCTCTTTTGAAACAGATGGCAGCCCAGCCGCTCTTCAAGCAGCTTGATTTGGCCCGACAGCGTTTGCGGCGTGATGTGCAGCTGCTCGCTGGCGCGCACGATGCCGCCCGCCTTGGCCGCGGCCCAAAAGTAGTGGAGATGCTTGAAGTTCATGACGCGAGGCGATTTTGAAGTGGGCAATCAATCGGTCATGTTAAGCAAAAAGCGAAACGATCGTGTCAAAAATTCGACTTTTCCCGAATGCTTCGCGCGCCTAGAGTGGCTGCATCGCGCGATCTTTATCGAGAGCGCGTTGTTCAACCACCAAGGAAAAATCATGAACGAAAACATTCAAGTCTTCGGTGCCCCGCAAGCGGGAATGTCGACGACCAATCAACGCAATCAGGTTCTGCGCAACACTTACTGGCTGCTGGCGCTATCGATGGTGCCGACGGTGCTGGGCGCATGGGTTGGCATCGAAACCGGCATTGCGCGCGCGATGTCGCCGGGCATCGGCCTGGTCGTCTTTCTGGTCGGCGCGTTCGGCTTCATGTTCGCGATCGAAAAGACCAAGAACTCGGCGGCCGGCGTGCCGGTACTGCTCGGGTTTACCTTCTTCATGGGCCTGATGCTGGCGCGGCTGGTGGGCACGGTGCTCGGCCTCGCAAACGGCGCAGGCCTGGTCATGACGGCCTTCGCCGGCACGGGTGCAATCTTCTTCGGCATGGCGACGCTGTCGTCGGTCATCAAGCGTGACCTGTCTTCGATGGGCAAGTGGCTCTTCATCGGCGTGATCATGTTGCTGGTCGCGGGCATCGCCAACTTCTTCATCCAGTCGAGCGCGTTGATGATCACGCTGTCGGTGCTGGCGATCGGCATCTTCTCGGCATTCATCCTGCACGACCTGAAGCGCGTGAAGGACGGTATCGAAACCAACTACATCACCGCCACGCTGGGCGTCTACCTGAGCCTCTATAACGTGTTCTCCTCGGTGTTGGCACTGCTCGGCATTGGTGGCGGCAAGGAAGAATAAGGGGAAGAGACGAATGAACATCACGTCGCAAGAACTTATGCAATGGTGGTGTGCGTGTGCGATGCCGATGGTGCGCAGTCCAACGCCGAGCGGCTTTTTTCTCGCCGACCTGGCGAGCTCTCTCGGCCTGGAGGCTCGCGCGGTGGCCGAATTCACTCAGCAAGCGGACGAACTGGCCTCGGCACCGATCGCCGCCACTGCCGCCGCCACGTCAAGCACTGGAGCGGTACTGCGAATCAGGCGGTCAGCTCGGGCATGAGCTTCGCGACGACCTATGCGCTCGGCCATGTTGCCAAGCGCTATTACGCCGGCGGCCGCACGCTGTCGACGCAGCTGCTCAAAGACGCGTACGCCGACGTCGTGCAGGAGGCGCAGGGCCTGCAGACGCGTTACTTGCCGGAGATGCGCGACAAGGCCAGGTAGCTCGACGCCGGGTCGGTGCTGTCCATGGTTCGCAAGGCCTGACACCTGCCACGTCCGGTGCAGGCAGCAGCGCTTTGCGCCGACTACGTTCCCACGAAGCCGCCGTCGACGCGCTGCACCACCACGGTTGCAGATCGCGGCCGAACAGTTCCCGGCACCGTGCCATCGGGCCACGCGCTGCTGGGTTCGCCCGTGCCGTCGTCGCGCCGCTCGCCCGGATGCTGGATGTTCACGAACAGCGTGCGCCGGTCGGGCGTCGATGTACAGCCAGTGATCTCGCAGCCGTTTGGCCCGACTAAAAATCGCTTGATGCGGCCGGTCGCGACGTCAGCGCACAGCATCTGGTTGTTTCCGAGCGCGGTCATCGCGCCCTTGCCGATGTCCTGCCCACTGATTTCGGTCTGGATCCACAGCAGGCCGCCACTGTCGAAGTGCAGGCCGTCGGGCGAGCCGAAGGCATCGGCTTCTTTGCTCGGGTACCGCGTTTCGGCATCGTGCAGGGCGGGGTCGCCGGCCAGTGCGAAGTGGTCCCAGTCGAACGACGTCGCGCCAGCGTCATTGCCATCTTCGCGCCAGCGCAGGATGCCGCCAAAGATATTGACTGCGCGCGGGTTGGCAGCGTCGACCGGCGGACGGCCCGGCGTGCCGCGCTGGCTGTTGTTGGTCAAGGTGACGTAGACCTCGCCGGATTGCGGATGCACCGCGATCCATTCGGGTCGGTCCATCTTCGTGCCTCCGACCACGTCGCCGGCGAGCCGCGCATGCACCAACACGTCGGCAGGCGATGCGAAGCCTGCGGCGGCGTCGATTCCGTTCTTGCCGTGCGCAAGTTCCAGCCATCGGCCGCGACCGCCTTCGTCATAGCGCGCCACGTACAGCGTGCCGTCGTCCAGCAGCGTGCGGTTGGCTGCGCGCGATGCAGCGTCGGTGCCTTGCCGGATCTTCTCGCGGCTCACGAACTTGTAGATGTATTCGAAGCGTGAGTCGTCGCCCATGTACACGGCCACGCGGCCGTCTTTGGTTGTCGTGCAGGTCGCGCTCTCTTGCCGCTTGCGGCCGAGCGCAGTGCGCTTGACGGGTGCCGCGGTCGGGTCGAACGGATCGATCTCCACGACCCACCCGAAGCGGTTCGATTCGTTTGGATGCTTCGTGATGTCGAAGCGCTCGTCGAAGCGCCAGTACTCGGCCCACTGCGATCCGGGGACGATGCCGTAACGCTGCTGTGCCGCGTCGATGCGTGCCGCTGCTTCCTTGGGGCCGCCGAAATAGCCGTGGAAGTTTTCCTCGCAGGTGAGGTAGGTGCCCCACGGCGTGACGCCCATCGCGCAGTTTGCGAAGGTTCCGAACACCTGGTCGCCGGTCGGGTTGGCGGCCGTGCGCAACCGTGGTGAACCTGCTGCCGGGCCGGCAATGCGCATGGCAGTATTGCCGTGCACACGGCGGGCGTAGGGCGAGGGAAGGACCTGGCGCCAGCCTTCAGGGAGCCGCTCGATCTCGATCACCGACACGCCCATCGCATGCAGCGACTTGCGCACTTTTTCCGCGGTCCACCGGGTGACGCCGTCGGTGTGCAGCAACTGTTCGTCGGTGTACTCGTGGTTCATCACCAGCAAGCCGCGGTCGCCACTGGAACCCAGCGGAAAGAAGTGCATGCCGTCGTGATGCATGCCAGCCTGCACGGCCTGTTCAGCGGCGCTGTTCGATGCATCTCTTGCAAAGGCGGGCATGGCGCCGGCAACGCCGGTGGGCGAGCCCCACGGGTAGAGGACCTGCGCGACGTAGCCGGGCGGGACGGTGACGGCATCGTGCAACGTGGCGGGCACGGAGGTGAAGCCGAGCACGGATGAAGAAGCCGTGCCGGAGAGGGCGCAGCCTTGCCCGAGAAGGGCGACAACGGCGGCAGCGCCGGACTGGAGGAATTGGCGGCGGTCGAAAGTCATGGACCGACATCATCGCCGAGCAAGGTCGGGCGTGCCGACGAATGCTGCGGCGCGATACTCTGAGGCAAAGTCACAACCGCAAAAGAAGGAGACAGTGATGAGCGAACGCATCGAATGGACCCGCCACCCAGATGGCGTGGTCGAACTTCAACTGGCCCGCGCCGACAAGATGAACGCGCTCGATTCCGCGATGTTTGACGCGCTCATCGACGCTGGCGAACGGTTGCGCAAGGACACCGAGGCGCGCGCGGTCGTGATCTCCGGCCGCGGCAAGGCCTTTTGTGCCGGGCTCGACATGCAGTCGTTCGAGCGCATGGACCAGGGCAGCGTCAACGTGCTAGGTGAGGGCGCCGCTGGTGCCGATCTGCTGGTGCGCACGCATGGGCTCTCGAATGCGGCGCAGCAGGTGGCGATGACCTGGCGCGATGTGCCGGTACCTGTCATCGCTGCGGTACACGGCGTTGCTTTCGGCGGTGGACTGCAGGTGGCACTGGGCGCCGACATCCGCATCGTCGCACCCGACACGAAGATGTCGGTCATGGAAATCAAATGGGGCCTGGTGCCCGACATGGCCGGCATGGTGCTCATGCGCGAACTGGCGCGGACCGACGTGGTGCGCGAGCTCACGTTCACCGGCCGTATTTTCAGCGGCGAAGAGGCGCTGAAAATCGGCTTTGCAACGCGTCTATCGGCGGAGCCTTTGGCCGATGCACTGCAAATGGCCCACGACATCGCCGCCAAAAGTCCGCATGCGATCCGCGCCGGTAAGCGGCTGCTGAATGCGTCACTGAGCCACAGCGCGGCCGAGATGCTGCTCGCCGAATCGGTCGAGCAGAAGGCGCTGATCGGCAGTGCGAACCAGAGCGAAGCCGTGCGGGCCAATATCGAGCGACGGGCGCCGACGTTCATACGCATCTAGGCTACTAGGACTTCAGGTGGGACCTTGCCAGCATCACACGCCGATGAATCGCGCCCACTCGTCCAGCGGTGCGCGGTCGGCTACCAACTCGTTGACAGGGTGCGCCGAGTCCCGCCAACCGATCGCCATACCGGCGAATAGCATGCGCTCAGCGGGTAGGTTCAAAGCGCGCCCCACGGTTTTCGGATAGAGCGACCAGGCTTCCTGCGCGCAGCTATCGAGCCCTTCTTCTCGCAGAAGCAGCATCACGGTCTGCAGGTACATCCCCAGATCCGACCACTGCGGTGGTCCCATCAAACGATCGACCGAGCAAAAGAGCGCCATCGGCGCACCAAAGAAAGCGAAGTTGTTGGCGAACCAGCGCAGCCGCGCCGGCTTGTCATCGCGCGGAATGCCCAGGCGGGCGTACATTGCTTCGCCTATGCCGAAGCGCCTTTCACGCCACGGTGAAGGCAGCGACTTCGGATAGACCTCGTAGGCCGGGGCTTCAGCGTCGGACACCCGTTCTGTCTGCGTATGTTCCGCCAGCAGCCGTCGCTGCATCGTCGCTTTGAGTTCGGCCAGCGGCTCGCCGGCCAGAATGTCGATATGCCACGGCTGGATATTTCCGCCGGAAGGCGATCGTGCCGCCATTTCGATTACGCGTCGAATGACTTCGCCTGCCACCGGGGTGGGAAGAAAAGCGCGAATGGATCGGCGGCTGGTGACTGCTTCTTGTACTTGCATACGGGTTCCGGGGTCGAACGTGGAGCGGGCCTTTGCCGCGCTCGTGCATTCAACCAGAGCGGGCGGCCGGACGTTCACTGCAGACCATCTTTGCCATCAATGCTTCTGCGCGTTTCGCTCACTACGATCTTCCTAGCCCTGTTCGATCTGTTCAGCTTGGCGCCTTTGCTTGTTCGCATGCGACGACTTGTCACCCTTCGGCATGGTTGCTCCTTCCGATTTGAGAATTTACATGCTGCTGTTTGGTGAAGGTGCGGGGGTAGAAATATGCGTTGTTGCGGGTCGGTATCGACTGACGCGTGGCCGACAGATCGGCTGCTCAGTCGCAGCGAAACAGCGCGCCCTGATGCGCGTCCAGCGCTGCGTCTTCGGGCTTGACCAAACGAAACGGCGCACCGTCTTTGGCGCAGAAGGCTTCGGCTTCTTGCTGAGTTGGCGCCTTCAGCAACCCGTCGTAGAGCCGGATGACGCCTGTGACGGGCACGCTGCAGCCTGCGATAAGCGCGGTCAACAGAAGGCACGACTTCAGCAGCGGCTGGGTATGCATGCTTCGGAAAAGAAGAGGAGTTGGGTTCATTGCAATTGGGTGTGAATATCGGGCCTTATTCGTCGTTTGACTCGATGAATCGCCGCCTACATTTCAAAGCATTAAAACCTGAGGAGTCTTCATGCCCCGAATGATCGTCATGTCCGACCGCGGCCTCATCAAGCAGGTATCGCTGCGCGCCGGTAAAACAACATTGGGCCGCGATGCCGACAACGTCGTTGTCATCGACTCGAACCGTGTGAGCCGTCGTCACGCAGTGCTGATCAAAGAGGGGAGTTCAGTGTGGGTGCGCGACTTGGGCAGCAGCAATGGCACCTTCGTCAATGACGAGCGAGTGGTCTGCTACCGACTCGAGCATGGCGACACGGTGGTGATTGGTGACTACAGGTTGCGCTTCCTGGAGCCCGTCGGGGCCCGCGAGTCCGCCACCGTAACGCTTGACCTCGCCTCGATGCACAGCGCGCTGGCGTCGCGACGCCATGACCCGACTGGCCGGACCGAGTCGCTTCGGCGTTGACCAAAAAAAGAGCCCGCTCATCGCGGGCTCAAAGATCTTTGGTTAGGAGATCCATGGAGAAACCACTATCTATATCGGCTGTGCCGAAAAAGACTTGAGGGGGTTCCTATGAAGATCGATCTCCGCAGGCCAAACGGGGCAAGACTCTCACAGTGCGTTTGATCGGCTCGATGCGAGCCAGGTTGTGCGACGCGGGTCGGGCCTTCGAACTGCGACGGCAAGCCCGCGTACTGCCCGGGTATGACGCGAACGATCGGCGAAACGTAGTTCTGGAAATTCATGATTTGATCAAACGGCTGTCGATGATTCGCATGTTTCATGAGATTCCTGAGAGGAGCCTTCGAACACGGTAGGCAGCGCTCGGCTCTGCAAAAAATATAGCGAAGGTATTCGTTTGCGGCCGCGAGACGGTTGGACTGCCACGTTGCGTGCGTGCAGTGTGAGCGCGCTAGGGTGTCGCTCTCTGGTCGTGAGCCGTGACGGCAACAACAGGAGCGGCTGCTCGCTGTGCCGCATGGCCTGCCCGGCAGGGATCGAACCTGCGACAACCGACTTAGAAGGTCGGTGCTCTATCCAACTGAGCTACGGACAGCTGCGACGCGATTATGCCGCGCAGCTTCCACCAAATCGGCCGGTCAGTGATGTGGCCATAGCCATCCGACGAGCGCGCGCCAGCGGACAGTTGTCAGAGGGCTCATCGCGAGAGAAAGCATGGTTTGCGAACGCGAGCTTCGCGTCGACTGCCTCTCAGTGCACGGTTGCGGCATGCTGGGACAATGCGGCGATGGCTCAAGGCAAGCGAATCTCGGTTGATATAAGCGACGACGCTCTCATGGCGATAAAGAACATAGGGGTTGCAGCGAAGGAGGGACGCATCAGGTCTGGCGAGGCGCAGGCAGTGGCCGCGGCTCGTTTGGGTGTGCATGTGCAGACCATCGCACGGATTGAATCGGGTCAGCCGGGCGTCGCGATTGGGCACGCGCTCGGCATGCTGGCGTTGTACGGTATGTCGATAGAGGTGAATCGGCCTGCCTCCTGATCACCCCTCCCTACCAGTCGCTTGGTCGACAGGTAAGGGGCACTGACCTGGGGGCACGGTGGGCAACGATGGATACCGAAATCTTTTTTCACTCCATGGTTGACCAGTATGAAAAAACGATGGCATAATCTAAGGCTGCGCTGATCACAGCGAAGCGAGTTACTCGGCAAAAGATGTTGAGTAAACAGTTCGTTAAAAATTTACAGCCGATAAGCGTGGGCGTTTGAAGGCTAATTGCCAAGTTCTT